>OZ250151.1:3000000-3180000 GCA_965237725.1 Candidatus Spongiihabitans sp. | reverse complement strand
CACACGCGCCCATTTTCGTTTTCCGACCTGTACCACTATATCCGCCCCGGAAGAAATGATCTGACCTGTTTCCGCAACCTTCTCACCATCAAATTTTACCGCGCCCTGCTTGATCATTCGCATTCCCTCTGACGTCGAGCTAACCAGGTTAGCCTCTTTCAACAGGTTGGCCACACGCAAGCCGTCAGCTCCCGCTTTTAATTCTACAATCTCAATATCATCGGGCACCGCACCTTTGGAGAACTGAGCGATAAAATTTTCTTTTGCACCAACCGCAGCTTTCTCGCTATGAAATCGCGCGATGATTTCCTCGGCAAGAATAAACTTCGCATCCCTGGGATTAATGCCACCTTCAACATCACTTTTAATTTTCGCAATTTCCTTGATTGATTTAAAGCTCAACAATTCATAATAACGCCACATTAGTTCATCAGAAATCGACATGATCTTGCCAAACATATCGTTGGGGGCATCTTCCAGGGCGATATAGTTTTCAGTGGACTTGGACATTTTTTTGACCCCATCCAGTCCTTCGAGCAACGGCACCGTCAAAATGATCTGCTGTTCCTGTCCATATTGTTTTTGTAATTCTCGACCAACCAATAAATTAAATTTCTGATCTGTGCCGCCGAGCTCTACATCCGCTTCCAGGGCCACCGAGTCATAACCTTGTACAAGAGGGTATAAAAATTCGTGGATGGCAATGGACTGATTGTTATTGAATCGTTTCTTGAAATCATCCCGTTCCAGCATTCGGGCTACTGTGTGGCGCGCAGCCAGGGTGACCATGCCCGCGGCGCCCATCTCGTCCATCCATTGTGAGTTGAAACGAATTTCAGTTTTATCCGGATCGAGAATTTTAAAAACCTGCTCCTTATAGGTCTGGGCATTTTCCATGACTTGCTCACGAGTCAATGGCGGTCGGGTTGCATTCTTGCCGCTGGGATCGCCGATTAACCCGGTGAAATCACCGATTAAAAATATCACCTGGTGTCCTAATTCCTGAAACTGCCGCATTTTATTAATCAGTACGGTATGACCGAGGTGCAGGTCGGGTGCAGTGGGGTCGAACCCCGTTTTAATCCGTAGCGGTTTACCTTTTTTCAGCTTTTCCACTAATTCCTGCTCAAGCAATATTTCTTCCGCACCTCGGGCCAGCTCGGAAAGTGTATGTTCAATATCTTTGTTAATTTTGCTCATATCTTACTTTGTTAGAATTTCCATAAAATACATCGGGTTACGGGTAAAAGCTTTTGACCTTTGTAGCTTGTATAGGTAAAGTACGGACCTGGGCGGAGCCAGATTAACCAAAGCAGTTGGAACAGTACACTGTTTCCATAAAAAACTACAAACTTTTTGCACTTACTTCATGCTATGACGCGTCAAAAGCGATCAAAACTTCAACTCGATCTTAAAGATCTGAATAATGCACAGTCAACGCCAGGCACCCACCATCTGGTGCTGGCGTCATTTACAATGATCGCTTTGGTTGCTGTCTATATTCTTATTAACGCACCCTCGGCGTCAACTGCTAAAACCACCGAAGCGGTATCGATAAGCAATACCATTGATATTTTTCAAAATCAATCTTCTTCATCCACCGCGTCTGGATTAGTGATAAACACACCATCTCAACTACAAAAAATTATTGCTCCCGAGTCTGCATCCCCAGCCACCCAGAAAGTCGCACCGAAAATTGGGCCTGTTGCTAAAACCGATCCATCCCTTATCGATGTTTCAAAATTTAAGGCGCCGTGGCTAATCGAAACCGTAAGCAAAGGCGACACTCTGTCACAAATATTTGATCGTAATAATATTGGCAACAATCATGCTTACCGGATCACCCAGCTCGAATACGCTAAATCACTATTGAAAATTCGGCCCGGCCAGAAAATTAAAATGAAGAAAAATGCTGACGGCAGTCTGGCTTTGCTCCACTACAAACTTGATACATTTAATACCCTTCTGGTTCAACCCACTGGAGATGATTATGTTGTTGAAGTAACAACCCGGGAAGCCGAAGTCCGACTGAACAATGCCAAAGCCACGATATACGATAGCCTGCTCGGCGCAGCAAAGCAGGCCAGCGTCTCATCGAATACGATGTACAACTTTATTGCGATGTTTGGCTGGCAAATTGATTTTGCCATGGATATCAGAACCGGAGATCAGTTTTCAATTATCTACGAAGAATTGTATCTCGATGACAAAAAAGTGGGTGATGGCGATATTATCGCGGCGGAACTGGTGGTGTCCGGTAAGAAACTTCAGGCCATACGTCACATAGATGAAGATGGATTTGTAAACTACTTCGCGCCCGATGGCGATGGTATCAAAGGCACCTTTCTAAGAACGCCGTTAAAGTTTGGTCATGTCACCTCCAATTTCAGTAACAACCGTTTGCATCCGATCAAAAGAATCTGGACCGCTCACAAAGGCGTTGATTATGGCGCGCCACGGGGTACACCCATACTGACAACGGGTGACGGCACCATTCGTCATGCCGGAAGAAATGGTGGCTATGGCAAATCAGTAGTTATTCGGCACGGTGGAAAATATGACACCGTATACGCCCATATGAGCGGCTATGCCAAAGGCATCCGCGTCGGGGTCAAAGTCAAACAAGGTGATGTGATCGGCTACGTTGGAAGCACTGGCCTCGCTACCGGCCCACACCTGCACTACGAATTTCGAATTCATGGTGTTCACAAAAATCCTGTTACCGTGGAACTACCAAAATCTGAACCCATTGATAACGAATATCTATCCCAGTTTAAACAGGCTGCTGGAATCTGGGTAGCTGAACTTGATTATTTGAACCGCATTCCTCTAGCTCAAAATAATTCTAATTAATCCTGTCAATTTCATTTAGATTGATTTTGACAATTTGAGCTTTTCCCTGGCAACATTTATTTGCCATCTAATATCCCAGCATTGATATAATTTTGTGATGATCGCCACAAAGAAAATTGTCTACGCCATTGGACTGATGTCCGGCACCAGCGCTGACGGCATTGATGGGGTGGTATTGAAAATCGAAAAAAATGCTTTGCCGAAAATTCATTCGGTACAAAATCTTGATTATCCTCAAGGGCTGCAGAAAAAAATCCGCAAACTGATCAGTCGAAAAATTACCCATGCCGATCAGTCCGAAGGTTTAGATGATGAATTAGCGCAACTTTATGCCCAGGTGGTTACCGCTCTAATCGAAAAAGCCGGGAAAATAAAAATTTCGATGGTCGGCTGCCACGGCCAGACAATCCACCATAGTCCATCAAGCGACCCGCCTTTTTCCCTGCAACTGGGCAACGGTGAATCCCTTGCGCAACTGATAAATTTACCCGTGGTGTCCAATTTCAGAACTGCTGATATTCTTGCTGGCGGCCAGGGCGCACCCCTTGCGCCAGCTTTTCATCACGCCGTATTCGCAAGCCCAGAGCATCATCGCTGCGTGGTCAATATCGGCGGTATTTCCAATATAACTCTGTTGCCTGGAGATGACCCTGACCAGGTTATCGGATTTGACACCGGTCCCGGCAACACATTAATGGACTACTGGTGCCGGACCCAGTTTAAATGTAATTTTGATAACAATGGCGAATTTGCAAAATCTGGGCATATTCAGCTCGATCTATTGGCGCTACTTCTCGACGATCCCTATTTTACCAGCGCACCACCCAAGAGTACCGGGCTTGAGTATTTCAATAAGAAATGGTTAAACGACAAAATGCATGCCTGGGATGGCATGGGATTCAGTTCAAATTCAGATATCCTCACCACACTCACTGCTCTGACCGCCCAAACAATAGCTAACCAGATTAATCTGGTTAGACCTGCAGTGGAATCGGCATTTATAAGTGGTGGTGGTGCAAAAAATACCGTAATAATGGGTATGATTCGTGAGTATACAAAGATTAATGTAGTCACCACCACTGAGCTGGGAATCGATCCACAATGGGTAGAAGCCGCGGCATTCGCATGGATGGCTCATCGGACATTAAATGGCGTGACCTCTACCCTGCCATCGGTAACAGGTGCCACCCAACCCACGGTTGCTGGGGACATTCACCAACCGTAATTTCGCTGGATCCGACATCCACATTTAGTTTTATGGTTAAATCCGGTTCACATTAATTAACCAATTCTTTTGACCACAATCAAATATGAGTAGCAAACAAATCATAAATACAGAAAATGCTCCCGGCGCCATTGGCACTTATTCACAGGCGGTCAAGACCGGAAACACAGTTTACATCTCAGGACAAATTCCCCTGGATCCAGCCACAATGGAAGTTGTAAGTGATTCATTTGAAGCCGCCGCCCACCGGGTATTTCAAAATCTCGCCGCTGTGGCAGAAGCATCTGGTGGCAGTCTTGGCGATGCGGTGAAACTCAATATTTCAATGACCGATCTCGGAAATTTTGCAGCAGTTAATGAAATTATGATGGAATATTTTTCTGAACCTTATCCCGCCCGCGCCGCCGTGGGTGTGGCTGCGCTACCCAAAGGCGTCCCCATCGAAATTGAGGCCATACTGGTAATAGAATAATATTTTTGACTTAACACCCAGGAGTCGGAATTTTTACCCTCTCCAAGTTGTAGACAGGACCGTAAAATAGTTTCATCCAATTCAACACCTAAAGCAAATCCACTTCAGGCGCTATCCGGTGTTGGACCCCAACTCGCATCTAAGTTAAACAACCTTGGTATCTTTGAACCTCGGGATTTACTGTTTCATCTGCCATTTCGCTACCAGGACCGAACAAAGGTTACGCCCATCGCGGACCTAAAAGCCGGCCAGGATAGCGTGATCATCGGCCAAATCGATGCAGCAGATGTTCGGTTTGGCCGGCGACGGAGCCTGCTGGTTAGTGTCAGCGATGAAACCAGTTCGGTGTTGCTTCGATTTTTTCACTTCAGCCGCAGCCAGCAAATCCAGTTTAAACCTGGGGCATGGATTCAGTGTTATGGCGAGCCCAGACGAGGCGCAAAATCTCTTGAAATTGCGCATCCGGAATACCGAATTTCATCCCAACAACCTGCCCCCAATGTTGAACAATCATTAACCGCGGTTTATCCCAGTACCGAAGGGGTGGGTCCCGTCACTATCCGCAAACTGGTCGCTCAGGTTCTAAAAACTCAGCTAGCAAAATTGCCGGAGTTAATACCGTTCAGTGTGCTTGAACAATTCGGCGTCATGCCGATTCAAGACGCCCTGGCAATTGCCCACCGGCCCCCAGCAGACGTGGATACTTCAGAATTACTCAACGGCACTCATGTTGCACAGAGCCGGCTTGCTCTCGAGGAATTGCTGGCCCATCATCTCGCATTAAAGCAGATGCGGGCTGGCCGCTATCGTGAAAAAGCGCCGGCATTGGAAAGCCAGAGCTCTTCCTGGGGAAAACTAAAAGACGCATTACCGTTTCAATTAACCGGAGCACAAAAACGGGTGGTGGATGAATTATTCCATGACATTGCAGGACAACATCCAGCATTACGCCTTATTCAGGGCGACGTGGGATCGGGCAAGACCATTGTTGCCGCAGCTGGCGCATTGAAGGCCATCGACAATGGTTACCAGGCTGCATTAATGGCGCCCACCGAATTACTAGCTGAGCAGCACCGCAAGACTTTTCAGAGCTGGCTTGAACCTCTGGGTATCGAAATAGAATGGCTCACGGGTAAATTACCCGCAGCAACCCGAAAGAGCGCATTGGCACGCATTGCCAGTGGCGATGCAAAACTGATTATTGGTACCCATGCGCTGTTTCAGGATCATGTGCAGTTTCATAAGCTGGGGCTAATGGTCATTGATGAACAACACCGTTTCGGTGTAGATCAACGCCTGGCACTGCGTAGTAAAAGCAATCTTGATGATGCGGTACCCCACCAAATTATAATGAGCGCAACCCCAATTCCACGATCCCTTGCCATGATATTTTATGCTGATCTCGATGTCTCCAGTATCGACGAGATGCCCCCAGGTCGAAAATCTGTTACTACAGTGGTATTACCTAATTCTCGACGCCATGAAGTCGCCCAGCGAATACGGTCGGTATGCCAGTCAGGCCAACAAGCGTACTGGGTATGTCCTTTGATAGAAGAATCAGAAAAACTCCAGGCCCAGGCGGCGACGGAAACCCATGCCGCTCTAAAAATAATGTTAGTTGGGCTGGAAGTGGAACTAATACACGGCAGGATGAAGAGTAAAGATAAAGAACAGCTGATGAAACGATTTGGTGACGGAGAAATTGATTTATTGATCTCAACCACGGTAATCGAAGTTGGCGTAGATGTGGCCAATGCAAGTTTGATGATTATCGAAAATGCCGAACGGCTGGGGCTGGCCCAATTACATCAGTTACGCGGGCGGGTGGGTCGCGGTGCCGATCAATCTTCCTGTGTTTTACTCTATCAATCGCCTCTGGGCGATCTGGCAAAACAGCGTTTAAGCATTTTACGTGAAACCAATGATGGCTTTAAAATCGCCCAGAAGGATCTGGAACATCGCGGCCCCGGCGAACTGTTGGGTACGCGCCAAACCGGGTTGCAACAGCTTCGAATAGCTAATCTAGCTCGGGATAAGGCATTGTTGCCAAAGATCGAACAGATGGCGCGACATTTACAACAGGATTATCCCAACACTATCCAGCCATTAATCGATCGCTGGATCAATCACAGCCATCAATACGCCAATGTCTAAACCATAATGACCCATCCGAATTATTTCGCCTACTTGCAATTAATGCGAATGGACCGCCCCATTGGCACCTTCCTGTTGCTTTGGCCAACCCTATGGGCGTTATGGCTGGCGGGTCAGGGACAACCCGATCCGACCCTGGTTTTAATTTTTGTTCTGGGGACCATTGTCATGAGAGCTGCGGGCTGTGTTATCAATGACTATGCCGACCGCGATTTTGATACCCATGTTGAACGAACCAAAAACCGCCCCCTGGCTAATGGCACGCTAACTCCCGAACAAGCGATTAAATTACTCATTGGTTTGCTTGTTATCGCTGTGATTCTGGTATTGCAGTTAAATATTTTGGCGATACAGGTGTCGGTGGTCGCGGTCATTCTGGCCGCCATTTATCCCTACAGTAAACGCTTTACGAACCTGCCCCAATGCGTTCTTGGCCTGGCATTTTCCATGAGTATACCCATGGCCTACGCTGCAATAACTAATTCCCTGCCCGCCGAGGCCTGGGTTTTGTTCACTGCAAACTTTCTGTGGATAGTTGCATTTGACACCCAATACGCCATGGTGGATCGGGACGATGATATTCAAATTGGCATCAAATCAACGGCAATTTTATTTGGTCGATATGACAACAGAATCATTGGCCTACTGCATGTCGCCGCCTTATCAATGCTGGGGGTGATCGGTTGGCGCAATGGTATGACTTGGCACTTTTATCTTTGTCTGGGAATTGCATTTGCGCTGGCCGGGTACCAACAATTTCTATGCAAAGACAGAATTAGGGAAAACTGCTTAACCGCTTTTCTAAATAACAACTGGATCGGTGCAGTGATATTTTCCGGAATAGTGTTAGGATTAATCGGATCAGAGTCTCTACTTCCATAAGCAATATGACCACTTTGCAGACAATGAACTACTGTTCCCATTGTGGGAACCCCGTTTCCGTGACGATTCCAGAAGGTGACAATCGGCCACGACATGTATGCAACAGTTGTGGTGAAATTCATTATCAAAATCCAAAAATTGTTGCCGGTTGCATTCCGGTGTGGGAAGACCAGTTTTTGATTTGCAAGCGGGCGATTGAACCCCGTAAACATTTCTGGACCGTCCCCGCGGGGTTTCTCGAAAATGGTGAAACCATTGAAGAAGGTGCTGCAAGAGAAACCCTGGAAGAGGCCTGCGCAAAAATAACCGATATACAGCTGTATCAAATTTACAACCTGACTAGAATTAATCAGATATACATCCTGTTCCGGGCTCATTTGTGCAGCGCTGACGGATTTGATATCGGCCAAGAAAGCCTGGAAGTCAAATTAGTAAGATCAAATGACATCCCCTGGGATGATCTTGCGTTCAAAGTGGTACGCCAAACGCTTCAGCGCTATGTCCACGAGCGTGAGTCGGGAAAGTTTAATTTCAGAACTGACACCATTGCCTAGTTCGAAGATTTATTAAACTTTTTCCGATTATATAAAATCGAATGAAGCTAAGTATTTGATAACAAAGTTATACTAATTTTTAGAATTAATGTTTGTCTTAGTTAAAAATCGCCTGAAATTGTAAAGTTATTCACAATTCCCAGGCAAACCGCTACTAAAGGTGAATTTATCTTATTTGCTTATTTTAAACATTTAATTTAGATCTATAACTTATTGATTTATAATGGTTAAGTAAAATTTGTATAAATTTTAAGCAACCAATCCTGATCGCCATGAAACACCTCTGCAGACACACATTTAGAAATTTTATACACAAAGTTATCCACAAAATCTGTGAGTAAATCCCAGCGAAATTTTTATGCTCAAGTTGCGGTGCCCGTACCGCTCCGGCAAACCTTCGATTACCTTACAAGCGCCAGACTGAGCCCCGGAAGCCGGGTATTGGTGCCCTTTGGCAGGCGCAACGTCATAGGGATCGTGATTTCCAGCAATAAGCCAACTACGGATCTAAAACTAAAATCCGTAAAAAGTGTACTCGATACTGAGCCTGCCATTGATCCGGTCATGCTTAGACTGCTCGAATGGGCTGCAAATTACTACCACTATCCATTGGGTGAAGTTCTAAGCGCCGCATTGCCTGCACAGCTGAGAAAAGCCGGGCCATTAACCAATCCTGCAACTGAAATCCAGTATTCCTGTGTACCAAACCTGGATCTGGCTCAGAGCGATCAACAACTGACTCGGGCACCACGCCAAAAGGCGATATTTGAGCTTATTAAAACCAATCAATGGATATCATCGTCCGGGCTCAGGGTGCTAGCTGGCGCCTCGCCAGGAGCCAATTTGAATGGATTACTAAAATCCCTGGAGTCTAAAAACCTGATAACCCAGCGACGCCACTCGCCGGAACTGTCAGCGGTTAAAACTCGGGCGTTTTCCGATGAGCTAACTCAGGATCAACGGTTGGCAATCGATTCTGTCAACGACTCATTAGGGCAATTTGCATCATTCGTACTTCACGGCATAACCGGGAGTGGAAAAACTGAAGTTTATCTCCACGTCGCCGAGCAGTGCATCAGCCGAGGCCAGCAGATTCTTATCCTTGTCCCCGAAATCGCCCTGACCCCCCAACTAGTTTCGCGATTCAGCAAAAGATTCGGCGAGCGCGTCGGGGTGATCCACTCGCGCATGACCACTATCCAGAGATTTCGCACCTGGTGGAACGCCAGGGAGGGCATTATCAGTATTGTCCTCGGCACCCGATCAGCGGTATTTACGCCATTAAAGAACCTCGGGGTCATTGTCATCGATGAAGAGCATGATATTTCATTGAAACAACAGGATGGGTTTCGCTATCACGCCAGAGATCTGGCGATCAAACGCGCCAGTCTTGAAAACATTCCCATCATTCTCGGTTCGGCCACACCTTCCATGGAATCGATATTTAATGTTGAAAAGAATCGACATCAATTACTGGTATTAAGCGATCGAATTGGCAATGCCCGGTTACCAAAAATCGATCTGGTTGATTTGAAAGACTGGCCACTTCAGGAGGGGCTTTCCCGGCCTTTGATTGAGGCCATCGAGTCAGGATTGGAAAATCAACAGCAAACCATTTTGTATATCAACCGTAGGGGATTTGCCCCGATCGCCCAATGCGCCAGTTGCCACTGGAAGGCCGGCTGTGATCGATGCACTGCATTTCTAACCTATCATAAAAAATCGGCAACATTTCGATGCCATCATTGTGGAAAAATAATCTCGGCCAGCCCAAATTGTACCCAGTGCGCAAGCCCTCTGTTTTATGCTGGTGTTGGAACCCAGCGCATCGAAAAATTTCTGCGCGAACGGTTTAGCGGCGCCAGAATCAGTCGATTTGATCGCGATGAAATCACAACACAAAGGAATCTCGAACAAGCCCTGAATCAAATCAATCAGGGAGAAATTGATATTGTTATTGGCACTCAATTGATTACTAAAGGACATGACTTTCCCGGCGTAACCCTGGTCGGGGTTATCGATGCTGACCAGGGCCTATACAGCTGCGATTTTCGCGCCACGGAAAGTTTATTTCAGCAACTGGTCCAGGTCGCCGGCAGAGCGGGACGTGGCGGGTCTCCTGGCAGGGTAATTATACAAACCGCACACCCTGACAATATTTATCTGGAATTAATTAAAAATCATGATTTCGAAAAATTCTATAAACACAATCTGCAGGAACGAAAACTGATTGGTTTGCCACCCTTTGGCTATATCGCCCTGTGGCGCGCCGAATCGACTAACGCGAATGCTGGCATGTCGTTTCTACAGACGGTGAGTAAAACAGGTGGTCTAATTGTTCGTGAACATTCCATGACCGGCATTCAGATCATGGATCCAGTCACTTCTCCTATGGAAAAACTCGCTGGCCGCTACCGTGTTCAGTTACTGGTAAAGGCGACTCAGCGCAAGCCACTTCACCAATTGCTATCAAAGTGGATAGATGCCATTCAGAATTCAGCTCGAAGTAAAAACGTTCGATGGTCCGTGGATATTGATGCAATGGAGATGTATTAGGATCGTTTCGCCTTTAGGCGACTTACTTTTCTTTATTGTTTTATCATTGGTTTCGCCTTGTGGGCGAGTTACTTTTCTTTTGCGCCGCCAAAAGAAAAGTAAGCAATAGAAAATGCGGCCCAAAGTTTCGCTCAATCCTGCGCTTCTCGTTTTGAGCAGGTCGATCATACAGCGCATCCTTGCGCTGGATGATCTCAAATTTCGTCCTTGAAACTTGCTCTCCCCAAAACTTGCGATGCTCGGTGCTACACAAGGGGTTTATCTATGTGCTGTGCTTTTCTGCGACTTGGTACAGCCGAGTGGGGTAGATAAAATTTGTGGACAATCGGCCAGGGACGGCCGATTGAGGTTTTCCAATCAGGACGATTGTAAAACCGGCCCAAATTTTTCTTCTCCAGGAGGGGACCCCGAAGGCGCTGGGACTCAGAGCAAATGGTTTTGGTTACTTTTCCCGAAAGAAAAGTAACTCGCCCTAAGGCGAAACCTTATTTAGAAATCAAAATAACCTAGGAAATAATTAAACGGCCTAAAGCAATCAAGCTAGCCCCAAGTTATAATCCAACCATGACCGAAACGCTTACCATTACCCAACCCGACGACTGGCATCTGCACGTCCGCGATGGCGAGATGCTTGAACGTGTTGTCCCGTTTACAGCTGCACAATTTGGTCGCGCCTTGATAATGCCTAACCTGAATCCGCCGGTGCAAACTGTGGAACAGGCGCTGGACTATCGAAAAAGAATATTTAAAGCGGTTCCCCACGGCAACAACTTTGACCCTAAAATGAGCCTCTATTTGACCGACGACACCCCAGTCGCCGAAGTATCCAAAGTCGCGAACTGCGAACATATATTGGGATTCAAACTTTACCCAGCCGGTGCTACGACAAACTCGTCATCGGGTGTGACCAAAATCAGTGGCATGATGAACCTGTTTGAATCCATGGCCAAGCACGATGTGGTCTTACAGGTGCATGGAGAGGTTACCGATTCCCATGTTGATATCTTCGATCGGGAAGCGGTTTTTATTGATCAGGTTTTGTTTCCACTGCACCGTGAACTGCCAGAACTTTCTATAGTCCTGGAACATATTACCACCAGCCAGGGTGTTGATTTTGTAAAAGACACCAATCATTTTGTAGGCGCAACCATCACGCCTCAGCACTTGATGTTTGACCGCAACGAAATATTTCGTGGTGGCATTCGACCGCATTTGTATTGCCTACCCATTTTAAAACGGCAACAACACCGACTGGCATTGCTCGAAGCTGTGGCCAGCGGGGACCCTTCGTTTTTTCTGGGCACCGACAGTGCGCCCCATACCTTAAGTGCCAAAGAAAACGACTGTGGTTGCGCTGGAATATTTTCAGCCCCCAATGCAATAGAGTTCTATGCGGAAATATTTGAGAATCTGGATTGCCTGGATAAGCTTGAGAGTTTTGCCAGCACCAACGGCGCAAACTTTTACCACCTTGATAAAAACCCCGGACAAATAACGCTAATCAAAAAAGCACAAAAAATTCCAAATGAATTTTCAGACATTGAGCATATCCGAAATAATGATCTGGTACCGTTACTTGCAGGGGAATCCGTTCCCTGGTCAATTAAGAAATCAGGGCAGGATGAAGCATAACCGTCGGGTTATAACTGATCCTCAGATATCACAACGTCGGCATTATTCCTCAATGAGACCCTGAACTGTTCAAACAAGCCTGGCCCATCGCGTTGAGAAATTTGCTGTTCCATGGACCGTTTTATTGCATCATCAATATTAGACAGATTCCCTGGAGCGACTTTTTCCAGGGCAAACAAAATATAGTCACCATTATCCAGTGCAACACCACCGACTTCCACCGAACCGGGTTGGGGTACCGGTAGAGAAAATACGCTATCTGCCAGCAACCCAAGCTCGGCTGACACATCATATTTTTTGTCGGCCAGAGTTTTTACATCTAGCGCCTGACTCTCCATAATTTTCATCCAGCTTTCCTTGGTGGGTTGACCACTTTGAGTCTCGGATAATAAATCCGAGCCGAATTGTAGAACCTGATCCTGGGATTTGATTGAACGTAACAGCTCAGCAATTTCTGTTTTTACCGATTCAAGGGGCTCCGGATGAGCTGCTTCGTATTCGAGTTTTTGCACTGCAACTAGTCGGTCGAACCCAATCTCTATAGCCGGACTGACTAGGTTTTCATTGAGTACATCTTCGGAAAATGCAGCAATTCTGATCGCATTTTCAGTCGCAATCCCCTGCCCCTGATCGAAGGTAAACCAGTCGCTGGTCTGAATTTTTAGACTCAGTTCATCTGCAGAGGTTTCGAGGTTATCAGGGTCTTCGAAAACTAGATTCTGAAAAGATTCAGCTAACTCAGCAAACAGATTTTCAGCTTTAAACTTTTTCGATTCAGCGATCACCTGATCTCTAACTTCATCGAGGGACTGCTGGGACCCAGCTTCCAGCGAGGTTAATTTAATGATGTGATATCCAAATTTTGATTTGATCGGCCCTCTGACTTCTCCTTCGGGCATAGAGAACAAGGCATCTTCAAAGGGTTTAACCATCTGACCTGGTGCGATTACACCAAGATCTCCACCATTTTCTTTTGAACCCGGATCGTCTGAATACAACTGGGCAAGCACTTCAAAACTTTTGCCGTCTTCGATCTGTTTCAATGTAGATTCCGCCAACGCCTGTTTCGCCTGCTTGTCTGCATCGCTTGCACTATCGTTCACTGCAAATAGAATATGACTGGCTTTTCTACTCTCTGCGCGTTTATACCGACCTTTTGTCTCTTCATAGGTTTGAAGTATTTCTTCTTCGCTCGGTTCTATTGTTGAAGCCAGCGCATCTACGCCGAGCTCCACATAATTAACTCTGATCCGTGCCTCGGTTTGATATTGATCAATGTTGTTGTCATAGTATTTTTGAATTTCATCATCTGAAATTTGATACTGGTTTGAAAATCGATTCGATTCCAGCACAACGAATTGCGAGACCCGCGATTGGCCAAAAAGAACCAATAGCCGATCGCGTTCAGCTTCAGTATAAAACGAAGAATTGACAATTCCCGACTGGAATTGATTTACAATTTCACTTAATCGTTGGGATTGCTCGAATCCCTGGGGGGTGAGTTGATTTGATCGTAGTAAATCCGTATACAATTGCTGACTGAACTGACCGTCCTCGACGAATAAAGGGTTTTGTCGTATCAAACTACGCAGTTGGTCATCTGAAATCTGAAGGTTTTGCTCAATGACATATTGTCGCAACAATTGATTGGCCACCAGGCTTTCCACAACCTGCGGTTTGATTCCCAATGTGTCCAATATTTCAGGAGAGACATTTCTGCCGAGCCGTTCCGCTAACGCCTGTCGTTGTGCGGATAGTTCATTTTGATACGTATACTGGGAAATCTCAACACCGTTTACCGTTGCAATGGGAGTGGTACTACCGCCCTCAAAATAAGAGTTAATTCCCCAAAGCGCGAATGGGATGGTAATGAAAATTATTATGACCCAGGCGACCCAGCCAGTAGCCCGTTCTCGAATTGCACTCAGCATACGTTTTTACCAAAATTAATAGTGGTGAAAAATTCAAACAAAATTCTAATCGATTTTGAGCAAATCTACACGAATTAAATCTGAAAATTCCGCTCGTTGCGGCTCATTACGATCCATAAAATAAAATGGCAGCATCAATGTTTTTCCACACTTACCGCAATACACTTTCCCTTTTTATTACTGATTACAGTTAATGCCGCAAAAAATGCCGCAAAAAAATGCCACGAAAAATGCGAGACACTAGTCTCGCATTTTCAATATTGGCGGAGCGGACGGGACTCGAACCCGCGACCCCCGGCGTGACAGGCCGGTATTCTAACCAACTGAACTACCGCTCCTGATATTGGTGGGCGCTGCAGGGATCGAACCTGCGACCCTCGCCTTGTAAGGGCGATGCTCTACCAGCTGAGCTAAGCGCCCCGGAAAAGGTGCGCTAGTTGTTTACGGCGTCTTTAAGCCCTTTTCCAGCTTTGAATTTAGCGGCACGAGATGCGGCAATCTGGATAGTCTCTCCGGTGCGTGGATTACGTCCAGTTCTGGCAGCTCTGTCCGAAACAGAAAAAGTCCCGAAGCCGATGAGGGAAATTGATTCACCTCGTGCGAGACACGATTCAACTGAACTAAAAACTGCATCTACTGCATTTCCTGCATCCGACTTAGATAGATTTGCACGTGCCGCTACTGCTTCTATTAATTCTGCTTTATTCATAATCTTTGATTCCTCAATACTAATGTTTAAAATCTAATGTTTAAAATCTAATGTTTAATTTATTCGATAATTAGCGGGATGTATCAACGCCCCTAGATATTCTCATTAACCGTCATGCTGTCTTATTTACAATTCCAAAAAACGAGAAATTTTGCAACTTGCCCGAACAATTGTGAGGTTTTGATCATAATGAAATTTCACCCTAAAGCCAATGAAAATAACGTATTTTCGCGGTTGATTTTACAAATAATTTCTGAAACCAATTGTTAAAACAAAATTTACGTTGCAGCTCAAACCTGATTTTCCATCGACCAAATTCTATATTAAAGATCAGTTATTGCATGTAACTTCCTGATCTTTAATACATCGGGATTTATTGTTAACTTAGTTTTGCGTCTGCTGGCTGTGATTCTGTAAATTTTTAATGCGCGGTTAAACCGGTCTGGGCATCTTCAGATTTGGTTTGCTTTTTATCGTCGACACCCTGATCTTTCTTAACCTCGCTTTCAGTAATTGCCTGGGGCGTGCTTTCCAAAGCCAGTTCAATTACTTCATCAATCCATTTTACCGCTTTGATTTCGAGATTCTGGCAAATTTTTTCTGGGATTTCCTGAAGTTCACGGCGGTTTTCGTCGGGAATAATAACCCGTTTAATTCCTGCCCTATGCGCTGCCAGAAGTTTTTCTTTCAGGCCGCCAATGGGCAGTACTTCACCGCGTAATGTTATTTCTCCGGTCATGGCTACCGATGACAATGCTGGTATTCCGGTTAATGCTGAAACAATTGATGTGCACATGCCCACTCCGGCACTTGGCCCGTCTTTAGGCGTAGCGCCTTCAGGAACGTGTATATGGATATCCTTATTCTCATAAAAAGTATCGTCAATACCCCATTGCCGACTTCTGCTTCGTACTACACTAATTGCCGCCGTTATAGATTCCTGCATGACATCACCGAGCTTGCCGGTGTATACATGTTTACCTTTTCCAGGCATGACAACCGCTTCAATTGTCAGCAATTCGCCACCAAACTCAGTCCATGCCAGTCCAGTCACCTGTCCAATTTTGTTATTTTTTTCAATTTCATTTCTGCGAAAACGTTTTACACCAAGAAATTTTTCCAGCATCTTTGGCGTAACAGAAATCTTTTTAGCAGACTTCGTGAGCAATAGTTCCTTGACAACTTTTCGGTAAATTTTCGATATCTCACGCTCCAGATTTCTGACCCCCGCCTCGCGGGTATAGGATGCGATAATTTCTTTTATCGAACTATTGCTGACGCTAACTTCGCTTTCCTTCAATCCGTTATTCTTTCTTTGTTTAGGGACCAAGTAGCGATGGGCAATTTCAAGTTTTTCCTCATCGGTGTAACCGGAAATTCGAATAATCTCCATGCGATCCAAAAGCGGAGGGGGAATATTCAAGGTATTGGCGGTGGCAATAAACATCACATCGGATAAATCGTAATCCACTTCCAGATAATGATCTCCAAATTTATGGTTTTGTTCAGGGTCTAGAACTTCGAGTAAGGCGGAAGAAGGATCTCCCCTGAAATCCATAGACATCTTGTCCACTTCATCCAGCATAAAAAGTGGATTCTTGGTTTTAACTTTTGCCAGATTTTGAACAATTTTCCCTGGCATAGATCCAATATAAGTCCGCCGATGACCACGAATCTCAGCTTCATCACGAACACCGCCCAATGACATTCGAATAAATTTCCGATTTGTAGCGTGAGCGATGGATTCTCCTAGTGAAGTTTTACCTACCCCCGGCGGACCCACCAGACAGAGTATGGCTGCCTTGGATTTCTTGACCCGTTTTTGCACCGCGAGATATTCCAGAATGCGATCTTTGACTTTTTCCAGTCCATAGTGATCGTCATCCAGCACTTTCTGTGCCACGGATAAATCTTTGGAAATTCTTGTTTTCGATTTCCAGGGTAATGCCAGCAACCAGTCAATATAATTTCGAACCACTGTAGCCTCTGCGGACATCGGCGACATCATTTTTAGTTTCTTAAATTCGCTTTCGGCTTTTTCCATTGCCTCCTTGGACATCCCGGAGTCAGCAATTTTTACCGCCAATTCGTCATTCTCACTGGTTGCCTCATCCATGTCTCCGAGCTCTTTTTGAATGGCTTTCATCTGCTCATTCAAATAATACTCTCGTTGACTTTTTTCCATCTGTTTTTTAACCCGAGTACGAATTCTTTTTTCAACCTGGAGTAAATCAATTTCGGAATCCATTACTCCAAAAATATGCTCGAGCCGTTCGTTCGAATCATATAATTCCAGGATGACCTGTTTTTCTTCATTCTTGAGATTCAAGTGAGCCGCAATGGTGTCAGCAACCCTGCCAAGATCCTCGATACCACTCAGCGAAGTCAAAATCTCGGGGGGAATTTTTGGATTTAATTTAACGTACTTTTCAAATTCTGCGGTAACCGTTCGGAGCAAAATATCCGATTCACGGGAAGGCAATTCAATCTCTTCCACCAACTCAATTTCACTGGTAAAGCAATCCTCAGGATTTTTCAGATCGTTGGTATAGCGAAGAATACTTGCCCTTTGCTCGCCTTCGACCAGAACTTTTACCGTACCATCCGGCATCTTCAACATTTGCAATATCGATGCAATGGTTCCAGTGTTATAAATATCCTCTACGCCAGGATCGTCCTGTCCAGCATCTTTTTGCGCCGCCAATAAAATACTCTTGCCACTTTCCATAGCCATTTCCAGGGCTTTTATGGATTTCGGCCGGCCGACAAAAAGAGGAATCACCATATGCGGAAATACAACAACATCCCTTAATGGCAGCACAGGAAGTTCAAGAATTTCGGTGGGGGTGAGATCGGTCATGGGTAAAATTTCGTTTCTGGTTGGTGAGGCGCGTAATGTTTAAACGGCGCGATTTGTTAATTTAACTGTGGGCGAATGTGGAAATTTCAATAAGAATACCATATTCACTGAATTGATAGGTTGTCAAACCAGGCTAACCTACGCTAAACCACCCAAATATATCGTCTGATGCGGTGATAACAGTTGTTAGTTTTAAACCGTCTGGTCTGAATATTACAGCGCTGAATAACAATTAGGTTGAAGATACAGATGCAGATTTCTTCTTTTCATCTTTTTCATACACATACAATGGTCTTGCGCCTTCTGTTACCACAGACGAATCAACTACTACTTTTTTAACCCCTTCAATAGATGGTAGTTCGTACATGGTTTCAATCAGTGCGTTTTCCAAAATCGAACGCAATCCTCGCGCACCTGATTTTCGATCCATGGCCTTCCTTGCAATCTGTTTTAAAGCGTCATCACGAAACTCGAGTTCGACCCCTTCAAAATTAAACAGAACACTATATTGCTTAGTTAAGGCATTCTTGGGTTCCACCAGAATTCGAATCAGTGACTCCTCGTCCAGCTCATCTAGTGTGGCTACAACGGGTAGTCGACCCACAAATTCGGGGATCAGTCCAAATTTCACCAGATCTTCCGGCTCGAGCTGCTGGAGCAATTCGCTGGATCGTTCGTCAGCGGATTTTTCTTTTATATCCGCACCAAAACCAATCCCGGATTTTTCCGTCCGATCCTGAATTACTTTTTCAATTCCAGCAAAAGCACCGCCGCAAATGAATAGAATATTTCGGGTATCTACCTGTAAAAATTCCTGTTGCGGATGTTTTCGTCCTCCCTGGGGTGGAATCGAAGCAACGGTACCTTCAATCAGCTTCAATAACGCCTGCTGGACGCCTTCCCCAGAGACATCTCTGGTAATCGACGGGTTTTCAGCTTTGCGTGAAACCTTATCAATTTCATCGATGTATACAATGCCGACCTGAGCCCTTTCGGTTTCGTAATCGCAAGTTTGTAACAATTTCTGGATAATATTTTCCACGTCTTCGCCGACGTAACCCGCTTCGGTCAGGGTTGTCGCATCCGCTATGGTAAACGGGACATTCAGTTGCTTGGCAAGGGTCTCAGCAAGCAGGGTTTTTCCTGAGCCGGTTGGTCCTACCAAAAGGATATTACTTTTCGAAATTTCAACTTCAGAGCCTGATTCTTCACTTTCAATTCGTTTATAGTGGTTATAGACCGCAACCGATAACATTTTTTTGGCTGCTTGCTGGCCAATAACATAATCATCCAGAATTGTGTGAATTTCCTGAGGATTGGGGAAGCTGGTTGAATGTTCCTGGGTAGGAATTTCACTGCTTGTTTCTTCGCGAATTATTTCATTGCATAGATCAACACATTCATCGCATACAAAGACGGATGGACCCGCAATCAGTTTTCTGACTTCGTGCTGGCTTTTGCCGCAAAAAGAGCAATATAGCAATTTGTCGCTTTTGTTTGAAGACTCGTCAGTCATAAAAGGCCCGCTATTAAAAACTATGGTATGGAATGGTGGTGCAAGATTGCAGGTTTTTTATCTATTTTTCAACCTCTAATTGGGTTGAATTTAGAATATATTCAATCAGGTTCGTTTCTCCAGTATCGAATCGATAATCCCATATTCCTGCGCCTCAGCAGCACCCATGAAATTATCCCGATCAGTATCCGCCTTGATTTTTTCCATCGACTGACCGGTGTGATTTGCCAGAATCTGGTTGAGTCTTTCCCGTATTCCAAGAATTTCTTTGGTTTGAATTTCAATATCTGATGCCTGACCCTGGGATCCACCCATGGGCTGGTGAATCATCACACGCGAATGAGGCAGTGCATGACGTTTTCCGTTTTCGCCTCCCGCAAGTATGACAGCGGCCATGCTTGCAGCTTGACCGATACAAACTGTGCTAATGGGTGGACGTATGAATTGCATAGTATCGTAAACTGCAAGGCCGGAAGAAACCACACCACCTGGGCTGTTTATATATAATGAAATATCTTTCTCAGGATTTTCAGATTCCAAAAATAACATTTGTGCCACGATCAAGTTTGCCATGTGGTCATCTACCGGACCGACGAGAAACACTACTCGCTCTTTAAGTAAGCGCGAGTAAATATCATAGGCTCGTTCACCTCTTCCGGTAGATTCAACCACCATGGGCACCAATCCGATGTTACTGGTTTCGCCAGACGTTGGATTGTTATGCGCGTGATTGTTCCCGAAATCTTCAACTCTTGTATTCATAACTATTTCCTGGCTCGATTTTAGCGTAAATTATCTATCATGAGGGATGCACAATTCATACCTAACCGGCTACTGTCCGGTTTTATATTATTCAACTAGGGAGCCTCTGAACAAGTCTGGGCGAATCAAGTTGAGAGTCAAAATGATCAAGATCAAGGCAAAAAATTGGTGCAATAGTACGGCTATTCCGAGATTTTTTAACGTAGATATTGATTATTTTGGACTCAATTTGATCGGTCATGACTTGTTCAGAGGTTCCCTAATCCCCTTGAGGATTCATAAAATCTTTAAACGACTGCTTAACTTCTTTAACAGTAGCTGTTTCTAACATGCGGTTAACAATTTCTTCTTCAAGTAGCACCGATTCAATATCTTTCAATCTTTCCGGATCAGCGAAATGCCAATTGACATAGGCTTCTGAATCATCATAACCAGTGGACATTTGCACAATCCTGGCTCGAATATTTTCTTCAGTGATCTTGATTTCAGACTTTTCTATAATTTCCCTGGCAATAAGTCCTAATGCAACCCGCTTTTTTGCTTCATCAGCATAATTCTCTCGATCAATCTTATCCGTGGGCAGGCCCTGGGCTGTCATTTGCTCGGAAAGGTTTTTCGCCATACGATCCTTTTCTTCTTCCACCAGAGCTTTTGGTGCTTCCACAGAGTTACTGGCAAATAATTCTTCCATGACTCTGTCGCGAATCACGTTACGCAATTTTGTATCCAGTTCACGATTCAGATTAAGATCAATTTCCGTTTTCATTTTCTCCAACCCGCCTTCTTTAATGCCAAGTGTGGCCGCAAAGTCATCGTTTAATTCGGGTAAAACAGGCTGCTCTACTTTTTTAACGGTGACCATAAACACAACTTCTTTGCCCGCCACTTCCGGACTGCCGTACTCTTCGGGAAATGTAAATGCGATTTCTTTAATCTCTTCATTATTCACACCCATCAATCCAGAATCGAATTCCCCTAGCATCTGCCCTTCGCCGAGCACAAATACAAAATCAGTAGCGGACCCGCCTTCAAAGGCTGCGCCATCAATTTTGCCATCAAAATCAATGGTTACACGATCGCCTTTTTCTGACTGCCCGCGTTTTGCTTCAAAATTAGTATTGCGTTTACGAATGTCTTCCAGAGTGTTATCGACATCTTCCGCGGTAATTTCAACAATGGGTTTTTCGACGGTTCTACCCGACAGAGTGGGAGATGGAATTTCCGGAAATAACTCTACCGTAGCCACAAATTTCAAATCCTGGCCCGGTTCATAGGGCGTGGGGTCAATTGATATTAAACCAGCGGGCACAATTTTTTCCTGTCCCAGCGCATCCACATAACTCGAATTGATGGTTTCCCCCACGACATCATTGGTAACCTGGGGTTCATAGCGTTTTTTGATTACGCTCTGGGGCGCTTTACCAGGGCGGAATCCCGGGATCCGTGCTTTTTTTGCAACATCTTTTAAGCGTTTGTTGACTTCTGTGGTAATTTTCTCAGAAGGAACAGAAATTGTAATCTTGCGCTCGATGGTACCGGACTCTTCAACTGAAACTTGCATTAATTAATTTTCCTCGAAAACAATACTCTGACTAAATGGCTTTGACAAAATTTGAGACGACCTTGTACTAAAGCAAACCGGGCGGGTCTACACACCCAACCCGTAAATATGGTGCGAAAGGAGAGACTCGAACTCTCACGGGTTACCCCACTGGAACCTAAATCCAGCGCGTCTACCAATTCCGCCACTCTCGCAGTAAACTGAAGGAACCTCTGATTAAAACATGAACAGTCCATTTGAGTTTAAACCCAATATATCACGTGGCAATTTCTGCGTTGCAAAACTTCCCAACAGCCATGCTATTGGGTGCGTTTCGCGCCTTGAACTTGATCACTTTACCCAGTGCCATTTTATGTGGCAACTTGTTCTGCCCAGTTTTAATCAGAGGCTCCTTATAATCTTCTACCCATAGTTTATTAAGGGAATGGGGTGAACGATGGGGCTCGAACCCACGACCACCGGAATCACAATCCGGGGCTCTACCAACTGAGCTACGCTCACCATACCCAAAATTCTGCTCACCAATAGTTACATTAGTGGCGCGCCCGACAGGACTCGAACCTGTAACCTACGGCTTAGCTTACCCGCTACGGTTTTCACCGCCCTGAGTATTGATTATGCCGGGGTTAACTCCCCCTTGCACACACAACCCAGGTTTGTGGTCTGGACTATATCTTCACCATTTCAGGTGGGGCACGTATAGTCTCTACGGATCCCCGATCTGGTCGACACGACCATTTCAGGTTTCCTCGGTATTGCCATCGCCAGACATATCACATGGCATGTTACATGACATGCTCCAAGCTGCGTTAAGGTTTCACCGATACAGTGCCCTCCACTTCGAAAGTTACTATTCCCTTCGAAGGCTCCTAATCTTTACCTGGCTTTGAATTAACACTAAATTTTCATCCGGTGTTATTTAATACAAAGTTTCGGTAAAACTTAAAGGCCGTTGCTCTATCCGGTTGAGCTACGGGCGCAACAGATAAAACGAAAACTGGTCGGGGTAGAGAGATTCGAACTCCCGACATCCTGCTCCCAAAGCAGGCGCGCTACCAGACTGCGCTATACCCCGAAACTTGCCAATTACAACCAATCGCTGGGGTATAAACCTACCGCCAACAATAGTCCCGGTCAAGGGGAGCGGAATATACGGATAATACCCCTTCAGGTCAATGATTTAGCGCTTATATCGGCTATTCAGACAAAAACATAGCCAGAATTTCGCACGAATTTGACGGATTACAGGCGTATTTGGAAAGATCCGTAAAAAATACCCAATTTGTTGAATTTTCATGAATTACAGATCAACTTTGCTGCTCTTGAAAGCGTCAATGCAGACCCCATTTGACCCTCTATTCCATATATAAACATTCAGTGAAACCCGGGAACATGAGCAAAAACACCACAGCTAAAAAAGACAAAACCAATACCCCTGAGGTAGAAACCCACGAATTTCAAACCGAAGTGCAGCAATTGCTGCAATTAATGATCCACTCGCTGTACAGTAATAAGGAAATATTCCTTCGAGAATTGATTTCCAATGCGTCGGATGCCTGCGACAAACTGCGATTCGAGGCTTTAACTGACAAAAAATTGCTGGAAGACGAAGAACAACTGGGTATCTGGGTCGGTATGGACGAAAAGAAAAAAACCATTACCATTCGGGACAATGGCATCGGCATGACCCACGACGAAGTTATTCAGGATATCGGCACCATCGCCCGTTCCGGAACCAAATCATTTCTGGATAAAATGAGCAAGGAAAATTCCGCGGACAGCAATTTTATCGGTCAATTTGGCGTTGGATTTTACTCCTGCTTCATGGTGGCCAAAGAGGTCACCCTGATTACCCGCAAAGCGGGTACTGAACCCTCCGCGGGGATTAAATGGGTATCTGATGGTAGCGGCAAATACACAATGGAAGACATCAATAAACCCCAACGTGGTACCGAAATCACTATTATTCTGAACAAGGACGAAAAAGAGTTTTCCGAAATGTTTCGTGTTCGCAGCATAGTTTCCAAATACTCGGACCATATTTCGCTTCCCATCCAAATGATCAAAGCGCCGGAGTTGGACGAAAACGGCAAAGCGAATAAAGATCAGGTGGAAGAATGGGAAACCATTAACAAAGGTTCAGCACTGTGGGCGAGACCGAAAAAAGATATTTCCGAAGACGAACACAATGCGTTTTATACCTCCTTGACTTACGATCCTGAGCCTCCGGCAATCACACTGCACAATCGGGTTGAAGGGAAAATGGAATATATTTCCCTGTTTTATATTCCATCAAAAGCACCTTTCGATTTATGGGATAGAGAACAACGTCATGGCATCAAGCTCTATGTCCGTCGAATTTATATTTCCGATGATGCCAAGCAACTGATGCCCAACTATTTGCGCTTCGTACGCGGCCTGGTGGATTCTGCAGATTTACCGTTAAATGTGTCCAGGGAATTCCTCCAGCAAAACAGGGACATTGATAAAATTCGGGCGTCCTCGGTAAAAAAAGTTTTAGCCGAGCTCAAGAAAATTTCCAGCAAGGATGCTGATAAATATGCTGCGCTATGGAAAGAATATGGTCGGGTTCTCAAAGAAGGTCTGGTCGAGGACTTTGAAAATAAAGATGACCTTGCAAAACTGGTGCGCTTTACATCCACTCATAATGACAGCGAAGATCAAACTTCTTCTCTGGATGATTATGTTGCACGGATGCCTGAAAAACAAAAAGCAATTTACTTTGTCACCGCGGACAGTCACGCTGCAGCAAAATCGTCACCCCATCTTGAGGTGTTTCGTAAAAACGACATAGAAGTGCTATTGCTTGGTGATCCGGTTGATGAATGGGTGACCGGCAGCTTAACCGAGTATGAAGGCAAACCATTAAAATCTATCGCCAAAGGCGATCTCGATATTGATGAACTAAAAGGCAAGAACAGCAAAAAGAAAACTGAAAAGAAATTAGAAGAAATGAAACCGCTGATCGAAAAATTTCAATCAGCGCTGGAAGACCAGGTCAAAGAAGTTCGATTATCAGATCGACTGGTAGATTCACCGAGCTGCCTGGTCGCGGACGAACATGACATGGGTGGAAACATGGAACGAATCCTCCAGTCAATTGGGCAGGATGCGCCAACGTCCAAACCCATTCTTGAAATCAATCCCGAACACGAACTAGTAAAACAAATTGATGTTGACGGTGAACTCGCAGAGGAATGGGCGAAATTATTATTCGACCAGGCAGCCCTTGCTGAAGGCGCATCTTTAAAAGACCCCAGCGATTTTGTGAAAAGAATGAATCGCCTGCTGGTAAAATAAAATCGAACCTGGCTCCAACGCCACATAAGTAACTCCGCTAACTGGGGGAGTTACTTATTTACATCAATTAAAAAAGCTTTCCAAAGCTCCTGTTCGATGAAAAATCTCTGCTGCAACCTCAATCCGTCCTGGCGGCCTGGAAAATGTAAATGTTTTATTGACGTCAATTAAAATCATTTTTCCATTGTTCATACAATAATCAAGTTTGCCATAACCAATCCCCATTTTTTGTTTCATGGCCACCGCTTCGGGATGAGGCTCTACATCGACTTGCATACCCAGATCGCGATCCTTGATGATTGGCATTTTCGCTGATTTCTTATTGCAAACATAACTGTCCCCCATAAATAGGTAGGAATGGCAAGAATAATATTCCCCCTCTTTTTCTGGTAGAAACTTTTCCACCACATATTTGTTTCCGTCAAAGTACTTACCAGGAACTTCGGACAGATTACTATAAATTTTATAATCACGGGAGGTGCATGGCTCTGGGAACAACCAGGGCATCTTGTTCATCAGCCGAAATAAAACCAAAATCGGATAGGGATAGGTTAAATATTTTTCCGGCCAACCCGCATAATTTAAATCAGTCTTGACAATAACTTTTCCGGCATAGTCGTCCTTCGCCGATAACAGGTTCTGACTAAATGATGATTTACGAATATCTTTGACTTCGCCGTTAACCACCACAGGATACTGATTTGCAAATTCCAGATACTCATCCGGCACCACCGACAAATCCAGATGTACAAAACAAATATCCGCAGCCACAAAGGTTTTTGTGCCAAACAGAAAAACAACTTCATGGCCTTGTTGGCGCCAGAGGTTCGCGGAATATACAATGGAATAGCTTCGTATGTTTCTGGAATTGTTATTCTGGTGAAACAGAATTACGATTTTCATTCGAGTAGACATTCGTTGTCAGGTTTGATGTTATTGCGTTTTAAATTTCAAATTATTCCGAATCCGCAGATCGGTGTCGGGGCGTTACCAACGCCATACCTATTAACAACAATACAAATGAGGCCCAGACCCAGGTTGAATGGGTTTCATCAAAAATGATGATGCCCCAGAACACTCCAGTTATAGTGACCACATACGCGGTCAAACTTGCAAATACCGCGCCAGCCAGCTTAACAACCAGAAAAAACAAGGCATAGGCCAAAGACCCGGCAACCGCGATTGCGAAAATTGACCACTCGATTTTAGTAAATGGAAATTGTAATGGCACCCAGACATCCATAGCCCATTGAATGGGCACTAAAACCAGCGCCGCCATAAACAAACCGCCGGTGAGTAGCGCTGTCATATCGGCATCATCGGGTACCCACGCATCCACATATAAATTTTCAATGGTATAAAAAACCGAAGACAACAATGCCAGCAACAACCAGGGCGTCATGGATGGATCGGGTAAACTGCTCTCGGGAATCACCAGAAACAGAATTGCAATAAACCCGAGCAGAATGCCTATAAATCGTTTTCGCGCATATTGATCAATGCCCAAAATCAGGGAAAATCCATAGGTCAGCATCGGAATAACGGTCACGGTGATCGCCAAAATTCCTGCCGGAATTTTAGACGCTGCATAAAAAAATAGCGTGGCAGGAATTGCGGTGCCAGTAAATGCAATCACCAAATATCGGCGAATCGAATTAGCATCCAGTACCGGCCATGTTCTACGATAGCCACAAACGAACAGCAAGGTGACGCCGCCGCCAAACGCCTGCCAGAAAGATAATCCAAGGGGGTGCGCATTTTCCGACGTGGCAATTCGCGCTAGAGAAAATGTCAGGCCCCAGACCAGACTGGACAGCAGAACCAGAAAATAGGGATAGAATTTATTCCAACCGGTGTCTGACATTGGGGTTTGGAATTATAAGTTCAAATAATTCAGCGCAGGTCGCTGTGACGATAACAACCCACCAGGTGGTCATTGATCATCCCTGTAGCCTGCATAAAAGCATAACAAATAGTACTGCCCACAAAAATAAAACCGCGTTTTTTCATGTCTTTACTGATGGCATCGGATAACGGTGTATTGGCTGGAACCTGACTCGAGTCGCGCCAATTGTTTTGTATGGTTTTTCCGTCTACAAAATTCCAGCAATATTGGTTAAAGCTTCCTCCCGCATTCTTTATATTGAGATATGCTCTGGCATTTTTTACAAACCCATTCACCTTCAACTTATTTCGAATAATTCCAGGGTCTTCGAGAAGTGCATTGATTTTTTTATCATCGTATCGAACGATTTTCTCAGCATCAAAATTATCAAACACCTTCTTATAATGTGCGCGCTTGCGTAGAATGGTTATCCAGCTAAGGCCCGCTTGAGCCCCTTCCAGACAGAGAAATTCAAACAGTTCCTGATCATTATGGAGGGGAACTCCCCATTCATTGTCGTGGTAGCTTTGATATAATGCATCATCACCACACCACCAGCATCTTATTATTTCTGTCATAAATTTAGTTCTGCTGCTGGCTTATCGCCGAGCTCGATGATTTCGAATTCGGTCAGGTCATTCCATTTGTTTGTCCATGTATCGAATAAATCTGGATTGGCTGTCTCCATTAACTGAAAACAGCGGTCACCCTTTTTCTCAAGCCAACTATGGATATAGTGCAATCCTTCGGGGAGCATGCGTCCATGCTGGTGGAATCTCTGATACACCTGATCTTTACAGCCCAGATTAAATTTTTCAATCACCATAAATTTTTTCATTTTAAAAAATAGATTTCATCGACATTAGCTGTCACAATCTTAACCCACATAAAACCCAGAGACTGGAATTTTCTATGACAAACCCTAAACCCCTCACCGGCCGCTGTAGCTGCGGTGAGATCACATACAGCATAAGCGGAGAGCCGAAAACCATGGTCCAATGTCACTGTATTGATTGCCAGAGGGCAACCGGCACAGGTCATATTTCCTTAGGGTTTTTCTCCCAGGATGACGTCACTATCAACGGCGAAGCAAAAGGTTTTACCACTACAACGGACAGCGGAAATCAAAACACCCGTTACTTTTGTCCAACCTGCGGAAGTCGTCTATATGGTTTAAACTCCGGACGCCCAGGCACCATAACCATTGCGGTTGGATGTCTCGATGATCAAAGCTGGTTTTCTCCAAATGCTGTGGTATATACCCGCCGTCGCCAGCACTGGGATATCACCAACACAGATATCCCGAATTTCGAAGCCATGCCACCACCGCCACAACAATCGATAGAATAGACCTCTAAATTATCAAATTCCAATGCCTTTATCAGAACAACAAATAAGTGATCTGACATCTCAAGTTGATGAATCTCGTCTGGTTAATGATCTGGCGACTATGGTCGCTATACCCAGCGTCAACCCATTTGACAATCCGGTGAGCGAATCCTGTCGTGAACTGGAATTTGCAAACTGCTACGAAATCTTTATGAAAGATGCGGGTCTTTCAACCAGTCGAAGAAACGTGGTGGACGGCAGGCCTAACGTTTTCGGCAGGCGCAGCGGTGATGGAAGTGGCCCTTGCGTTATGCTTGCAGGTCATATGGATACCGTTGGCATTGATGGCTATGACCAACCGTTTGATCCGAGAATTGAAAATCGGCGGGTATATGGACGTGGTTCCTGCGATATGAAAGCGGCGCTGGCGGCTTATATCGAGGTTGCCCGAATTCTGGATGTAAATAAAATTGCCCTGAAAGGCGATCTGGTCATTGCAGGGGTCGCTGACGAAGAGCATCAAATGCTTGGCTCCAAGGAAATCTCAGCCAACGGTCCAATCCCGGATTTTGCAATTGTTGGCGAACCCACGGAATTGAAAGTGTGTCACGCCCACAAAGGACAGCTTTGCATGCATATCAAAACCTTTGGTAAAGCCTCTCATTCCAGCGTGCCGGAATTAGGCATTAATGCCATAAATCATATGGCGGATGTACTAAAAGCATTTGAAACTTATGGCGAGGAATTAAAATCCAGGGAACCTCATCCGGTGTGTGGTCACGGGCGATTTAATCCAGGGGTAATTAAAGGCGGCACGATTTCTTCGTCGGTACCCGACTATTGTGAGCTGGAGGTCGACCGTCGGGTACTGGTCGGTGAATCCAACGAAACGGTGACCGAAGAATACAGACAAGTCCTGGACGCTTTGTCTAAAACCATTCCTGATTTCGAATACGAACTCGGTTCACCCACCATCGACAATGCTGCACTGGATACGCCGGTTGAATCCATAATTGTTTCGAGTATCGCGGACGCCTATAAAGCGATATTAAATAATCCCGCGGACGTCGGTGCTTTTACTGCGGCAACTGATGCACCTAATTTTTTGTGCCCCGCGGTCATTTGTGGTCCGGGTTCGATAAATCAGGCCCATACCCTTGATGAGTACGTCTCAATAGATGAACTCAGCGCCGCGGCCCGGATTTATCTGCATGCGGTATTGCAATTAACAAGTTAATAGAATTCATAATATCACCCTCCTATATCTAAGCCATGGAATTAACTAATCTCATCGCCATTATCCTTACCCTGGCTGCTGTATTTTCCTATGTCAATTTTAGATTCATTGGGCTGCCCACAACCATTGGGGTAATGATAATTGCCCTGGGAATGTCATTTTTAATGATCGTTCTCGGCGCACTGGGCATTATGGACATACACAGTCATGCCGAGAAATTGTTATCGAGCATCGATTTTAACAAGGCATTGATGGATGGCATGCTGAGCTTCTTGTTATTCGCAGGAGCCCTCCACGTAAGCGCTGAAGACCTGGCGGATATGAAATGGACTATCGGCTTACTGGCAACATTGGGAGTGGTGCTATCCACATTTGTTGTTGGCGGAATGATCTATTGTTTGCTGCTGGTACTGGACTTTCCAGTTGCCTTTATTTATTGCCTGTTGTTTGGGGCACTGATTTCACCCACCGATCCAATTGCCGTGATGTCCACCTTAAAAAGAGCGGGCATTGCCAAAACCCTGGAAACCAAAATTGCCGGAGAGTCGCTGTTTAATGACGGCGTTGGCGTAGTTGTATTCGTGGTGATTCTGTCTATTGTGCTGCAACCCGAACAGGTATCTGCCAGCCACGTGGTGATCGTTTTCATCAAAGAAGCGGTGGGCGGCGTAATTTTTGGATTGGTTCTAGGCTCCCTCGGTTTTTATCTGCTTAAAAGCGTTGACAACTACCAGGTTGAAATCTTGATTACCCTTGCCCTGGTCATGGGTGGGTATTCCCTGGCCCACGAAATCCATACTTCGGGACCCATTGCCGTGGTTGTTGCAGGTCTACTCATCGGCAATCATGGGCGCGCGCGGGCGATGTCAATCATTACCCGTCGTCGCCTGGATAACTTCTGGGAGTTGCTCGACGAAATATTGAATGTTGTACTTTTTGTACTAATTGGCCTGGAAGTTCTGGTGCTGCAATTTAAAGGACTCTATTTATTGGCCGGCTTACTTGCAATTCCATTAATCTTGCTCGGCCGATTTATCAGCGTTGGGGTTCCGATCACACTATTAAGATCTTTAACTTCATGGGCATATAGCGCTCATGTGGTGAAAATTCTGGTTTGGGGCGGGCTGCGCGGCGGTATATCCGTTGCTTTGGCGCTGACTTTACCCGAAGGTAGTGAGCGGGATATTTTCCTGGTGATGACTTATATCATTGTCATCTTTTCGATCACCGCCCAGGGGCTGACCATTGGGAAGGTAGCCAAACACTATAGCCGATAGACATTCAAGCACGCTATCTGATCTATCGATTTAAAGGTTGAATCTGTGTTTAACAAATAAATTGACTGATATGCGATCACGGTAGCTGAGAAACTGTCCTATGGCACCATCCAATTGCAAATCTGGCAAAATTTGTTCCACTTCACTTGTTATGAGCTCGAGATCGGCGTGGGGACAACTTTCGCAAACCACCTGTTCGCGAAACACTTTTTTACCTATATCGTAACGATCGCTATTAGCGTAATTTTCGCTATAACCGCCGGATGCGAAAGAAACCGGAGATATTAGAAGCGCTGAGATTAACAGCAATTTTAATGATTTTTTCATGAGCAATGAGATTAAGATACTGATTCGAATTAGCCCATTTGAACATGATTAATAAAATTAGTTCCACTGAAAAACAACACTTTGTTGCAATTGTGGTTGGAATCATATGCGCCCTGGGTTATGGCTATCTGGCGGTTCAATCTAACCAGGATTCAGGAATCGAACTGTTTGATTTTCTTGGAAGCTACTGGTTTATTTCTGCAGTGGTCCTTCTTTACTGGTTTTACCTTTTTGATAACAAACTCCCCATCAGTTATGGCGCAGTTATATTCTGGGCAGTTGTATTCAGACTAATCGGCTTATGGGGGTCACCCATCCTGGAAGATGATTTTTACCGATATCTCCTCGATGGCTGCGTATTTGTCTCGACCGGCTCGCCTTACGGCATAACCCCTGAATCTCTGTTCCAATCAAACGCATTGTCGGAGGAGTGTCGATACGCATTGACCTGGGTCAATAATCCGGACCTACCCACGATCTATGGCCCGGTTTTGCAATATATATTTGCTCTGGCCCACATTGTCTCACCGACCAATATCAAATTCGTGCAATTCGTTTTGATACTATTTGATATCGGCGTAATTTTAATTCTCTGCCGGTTTGCCAGCGCCAGAAACCTAATGTTATATGCCTGGAATCCGCTGATCATCAAGGAAATCGCATTCACTGCCCATCCGGATATTGTCGGCGTGTTTTTTCTGATGGCAGCTTTTGCTGCCAGTTATCACCACAGAACTGCAGTAGCTGCCATAATGATTGCAATGGCCTGCGCCAGTAAAATTTTTGCAATCCTGTTATTTCCCTATTTTTTATACAAAATTAAATTCAAATATGCTTTGCTCAGCATTGGAGTGCTAGTTGGAATATATGCACCATTTTTAGTTCAGGGCTATACCGATCTATTCGTGGTTGGGGTGTTTGCCGAGCACTGGCAATTTAACGCCACCGTATTTCAATTATTTTTGAAATATTTTCCAGACATGGTTTCGAGACTCATGTGTACGGGCATTTTCGCAACCTGGTGGTTTTATTATTTTTGGCGCCATCACCATAATCAAGTGTCTGGATCTCAGAATCAAAAAATTCCCAGAGTCGACTGGATATTTGGGTTGTTCTTTCTACTCTCACCAGTGCTGAATGCCTGGTATCTAATCTGGCTACTGCCATTCGCGGTTATTTATCCAAGCTTTTGGGCCTGGACCGCGGCCATGGCCATATCTTTGAGTTACATCACCGGGTTAAATTTAATTGAATCCAGTTTACATGCTTATGAGATTGATCAATGGGCATACACTCTGGAAATAACCCTGGTTGGCTTGGCATTGCTGTTTGATTGGAGAATTAAAGCAGGTAAAACAAATTAGTAGAAGTTTAGACTTGATCTTCCAGTTTCAAATTTATGACTTAATTTAATCGGACGATTTTCCTAACACATTGACGGCTTCTTTCTCCATAGCAGCCATTCCCTGCTAATAAGCGGAGGGCCGAGCAATAATCGGTCACCCTCCCGCAGGAAATTTCTTCCAAAAAATCGCCCGCGATTCTCTAAAGAAAATGTGCTCGCGCGCTCCTCGTACCCACTACTGGGATGCCCTTCGTTTCACCTAGAGTTACCCACGCCATCCTGGAAAATAGGATTTTCCCATTCCAGACAGCTCAAAACTGTACTTACAGCGCAAGTAAACGTTACTTAAATTTGAAAAATACTTTACTTTAATTTATAATCTACTTTACTTAAAAAACGAGTTACTTTACTTAAAACTGAGGATTTCTGTGTCGAACCGGGAAAAAACGCAAAAAATTCGAGATTTCATTCTAGACAAGGTCGGTCATTATCCAAAGGATATTTCAATCATTCTCCAGCGAAAGTTCGACCTCACCAAGCAAGGGGCTTACTACCATCTGAAGAAATTAGTTGATGACGGGTTTCTTGACACCGAAGGTAAGCGAAAAGCTAAAAGCTACAAAGTTAAGCCCATCCAAACATGGACCAAGGTTTATGATCTTGAAGGTCTGCAGGAGCATTTGGTCTGGGACGAGGTTTTGGATCTGGATCTATTACCAGTGCTGAACCCTGACAAGGCGGGCTTTACGCTCAACTACGGGTTTACAGAGATGTTAAACAATGCCATCGACCATTCAGAAGGAACGGTCGTCGCGGTTTTAGCAGAGGTTTATTACCAAAGAATCAGGGTGGTAATCATGGACGATGGCGTGGGAATTTTCAAAAAGATTCAGCGTGAAGAAAATCTGGAAAATGAAAGAGAAGCGATACTCTTGCTATCCAAAGGGAAATATACATCCAACCCTGAAAAGCACACCGGGCAAGGTATCTTTTTCACATCCAAGGCATTTGATTTTTTTGACATCTTGTCGGGTGATCTTTGTTTCATTCATGAGCTTGACAGTCACCATGACTGGATTCTTGATCAAGAGACGCACGGGCAAGGAACGATGGTCGTTATGGAATTGGCGATTAACAGTGAACTCAATATGGGTGACCTGTTTGATCAGTTTACATCCGACGATGGTGAGTATGAATTTGATACAACTATTGTGCCGGTCAGAAAACTGAAAACCTCGACCGAAGGTCTGGTGTCACGATCTCAAGCAAAACGGTTGATGTTTGGATTACACAAGTTTGAACAAATCCGATTGGATTTCGATAAAGTCAATATGATTGGTCAATCCTTCGCCGATGAAGTATTCAGAGTTTGGCGACACCAGAATCCGGGAAAGATTCTTCATGTCATAAATGCGAACAAAGAAGTTGAGAATATGATTAACAGAGTACATAGCACCATGGAAGCGGAGAGTGAGAATTCATTCTGATTGGATATGCCCATGTCCTTGAGGATTTTAATTTGGTCGTTATTCCCGCTAAGTTAGATTCCAAAGTGTTAAATCCCTGGTACCTGGTTTGGTTACTGCCATTCGCGGTTATTTATCCAAGCTTCTGGGCCTAGACCGCGGCCATGGCCATATCTTTGAGTTACATCACTGGGTTAAACTTAATTGAATCCAGTTTGCATGCCTATGAGATTGATCAATGGGCGTATACCCTGGAAGTTAACCTGGTCGGATTGGCATTGCTGTTTGATTGGAGAATAAAAGCAGGTAAAACAAATTAGTAGAAGTTTAGAATTGATCTTCCAATTTCAAATTTATGACTTGATTTAATCGGACGATTTTCCAAACACATCGACGGATTCTTTCTCCATAGCAGCCATTCCCTGTTAATAAGTGGATGGCCGAGTTATACTCATTGGTTCAGCCCTTAAAAAGTGGACCACTATGAATGTCGGGTTGATTGTAGTTCATAGTCAACTGGGCTGAGATAGCCCACATAACCATGACGTCGTTTACGATTGTAGAAGCACTCGATATAGTCAAAGATATCCGCCCGTGCTTCATCCCTCGTTCGGTATCGGGCCCGGTTCACCCGTTCTCGTTTCAATAGGCCGAAGAAACTCTCGACCACCGCGTTATCATAACAGTTACCGCGGCCACTCATGGAACACTGTATCCCGTGTTTCTCAAGAGCGTCTCGGAAGTCATCACTCGTATACTGCGCACCCCGGTCTGAATGATGGATCAGTTGATCCGAGGGCTCACGCACACCCAATGCCATGTTCAGGGCATCAATCACCAGGTGACGGCTGATCCACTGGTCCATCGACCAGCCTATGATTCGACGCGAATACAGGTCCATCACTACCGCCAGATATAACCACCCCTGCTGGGTATTGATAAAGGTGATATCCGAGGCCCAACGATGATCAGGTGCTGCAGCAGTAAAGTTCTGATTCAACAGGTTCGCTGCCTTATCATGATGAGGAACTGATTGGGTAGTGGTTTTGAAACGGCGCGAGGGACAACCCTCGAGGCCTGCCAGGCGCATCAGTCTGGCAATCTTGTGGCGTCCGTAGCGTTGACCCTGTGCCTTGAGCTCCGCGCGTATCTTGACGGCCCCATAGACGCCTTTGCTCTGCCGATGAATCTGGCGGATCGAATCAGTCAACATCCGGTCTGTACTGGCCCGGTCACTTATCGGACGAGACCGCCAGGCATAATAGCCGCTCCGAGACACCTTCAGAGCCCCACACATCATCCTCACCGGATATTGCTCGCGGTGTCGGTCGATACATCCATACCTTATTCCGACTCCTTGGCGAAGAACACCACCGCATGCTTTAAAAAATCACGCTCCTGCTTGACTTTCGCCAGCTCCCGCTTCAGACGAATTACCTCATCATCCCGGGGCCGGCCTCGCTTCGGAAACGCATCATTACCTAGCAGTCTAAACTCATCTCGCCATCGACCCAGTTGACGGCTACTAATTCCCAGTTCCTCGCAGATCTGTTTATCCGTTACTCCATCTTCACTAGCCCGCTTCAACGCTTCTCGCTTGAACTCCGAACTATATCGCTTGTACTTCTTTGTATTTGTCATAACACATCTCCTGTCTCTTCATTCTAAGACATTTCAATGTGTCCACTAAACCAGGGCTGGTCCTCATAGCTGCCTTTAAGGAAAGCTTTATGCATGGTGCGTTGAACGTCCGCTCATAGCGAACAATGGCAAAAAATGGAGATGAGTAAACATATATCTCAACATCTTTCGTTCTACGAAATATTTAATCCATTCAAAATAAACTGCACCGCAAGAGCAGCAATAAATACCCCCGTAACACGTGCAAGAACTCCCAGTGCTCCTTCTCCGACAAGTGCCATAATGCGGGTTGCCGCCACTAGGCCTATCAATGTTATAAACTCTACCAGTATCATCGCAGCAATAACATAAAACGCATTCACACTCTGTTCCTGCGCTATATCTAACAATAAGATAAAAGCTGTGGCACAGCCAGGCCCTGCCATTAAGGGGATAGCCATTGGAAAAACCGCAATATTTTCAGATGAAATAGAGGCTTTCGGAGCCGTCTTACTATGCCCACCCATCACCATGTTAAATGCGGTGTAGAACAGTAGTAATCCACCAGCAATTTTAAATGCCGCTGGAGAGATGCCCATATGCGATAAAATCAATTTGCCGACGAAGCCAAAAAACATCATAACGCAAATAGCAATCATCGTAGCTTTCAACGCCGTAATGCGTGCATCCTTCACATTCATCTTGGCAGTCAGCCCAGCAAAAACCGCGGTAGTGCCTAGCGGATCAATAATCACAAATAGCGTAATAAAAGCGGTAATAAAGAAATCCATCGATACCCAATACTCTCATACAAGTTATTCGTTATGATTATATTTGGAAAGTTAATATCATGGCAAGGGGGGACGCGTGTTAACAAAGCTGCGTACCCGAACGGTTCTTGCGTGCCAAAGTTTGCCGCTTAGATATAATATTGAATGTCCACTTGCCACATAACAAGTGACTATGGTTCAAAGTTAAAAAGCGGACATTGCGAACCTAGGGTATTGGGTAGCCTGGTAGGCCCGCTAAGGGCAAACAACGGTCGATCACTGTACGTAAATATCCGAACTAGATAGATAAGTTTGTACGATCAAGTCTGAGTATATAAACCCGATTAGTACCATTCATGGTACTAATGTGCAGTATTACATACACGCACTTAATGATTAATTTTAAGGCTCGATATAATCTGACACTGACAGTAGAATACTCAAAGTGATCATCACCAACTATGGTTGAGAGTAAGGAAACAGTATAAGGCGACTAGAGAATATTTTCTAACTCCTTACGGTAACTTTTACATTAACTATTGTTTACGCAGCGAGTAAAATAGTTTTCGAATATGTAGGTAATGGATAAAAGAAATGGCCCCTAAAAATGCTGGGATCGGCGACGAGTACTCAATAAATATTTACACTGACGGCAGTTGCAAGCCGAATTTGCAAAGAAATGGCGGAGTAGGTTTTTGTTATATCACAGTAGATGAGATCGGAGACGAGCGCATTGATGATAAGCAGAGCCCGGCGGGATGGTTGAAGGCGACGAACCAGCAAATGGAGCTTATGGCCTGTATTTTGGCCCTTGAACAGGTAACTCTTGTCTATAAAGATTTCTCAGATTATCGAAAGATTATTGTATTTACAGATTCGAAGTACGTTGAGAAACATTACAATACGGCCTTATATTCTTGGAGCAAAAAACAAAAATGGATAAAAGTGAGTGGTGCGCCAGTAGAAAATGTAGAGCTGTGGAAGAAGCTACTGAAATCGGTTAAGAAGGCACCGCTTCAAGTAGTATTCGAGTTTGTTAAGGGTCACGGCGTTAGCAAATACAATAATATAGCAGATGAACTCGCTACCAAATCAGCGATTAATGCCATTCATCCGCCGTTGATTGAAATTGATGTTGCACCTCGATTATCTGCAAACCCCACAAAAGTAGGAAGTGTAGGAGTGCACGGACAGGAAATAGATATCCGGATCGTTGGGCGAAAGCCTATGCCTCACGGAAATACTTATCAATACCGATACTCAGTAATTGAAAAAGAAAGCCCATATTTTGGAATGACTGATTTTGTTTACTTTGATCAATACCTACATCGGCATGCGACCGTTCACGTATTGCTAAACAAAAACCAAAGTTACCCTCAAATTGTGGAAGTGCTATCTGAGGTTGCCAACACCTGATACTAGATAAATATTGCTATCTGCTATTAACACGGCATCGTACAAGAAACCGATTCCCTGTGGATCGGGCAGTTATATACTCACAACAGTCATTAATGAAAGACGCTTTCTCCGAATCAGAAGTTTTCTCAATTGGGTATCGTCGGGGCGATTCTAACTTTTTGAATGACCGCGTCACGGTCCAACAACCGGTGACAACTGGATGGTAGACAGGGTTATCGTTGGGGGTGCCACAGTAATTGTTCCCGTCGCAACCCAATCGGCACCACTGGTCGCATTGAATGGAAAACTAAACATCCCACCAGCTCCTGTTACCATGGTGGTTTCACAATTGATTGCCCCAGCGATGGTACTCGATTCGGTGGATACCTGCACTACAGCACCCAATTCCGTGACGAAGCTATCTACGCCGACGGTGTTGTCGGATCCGAGGGGGACCTGAACGACTACTGGGCATGGTCCGGTTGTGTCATCCACCAGGTATCGGGCTTGCGGGTTCGGGGTGATCGTTGAACATGAGACGCTTAGACCCATGATGGTGAGGGGCGGACAACTGAGCTGCGCGTGGGCTGGGAGAACGACGGCCTTAACCACAGGCCGGACCCACCGGGTCGGTATGTCAATGATTGCCCCGAGGCCGAGCGCAGCGAGCAACCGCCGGCGCGACCGGCTCTCGGATTGTATGGATGATTTCGAGGTCAAGTGGGTTATTATGGTTTTCGCGCAGCCTAAGCGGTTTCGTTAGGGCGAATAGATTGTATCAAAGTGGTCGTTGGCGTGCTTGTCTAAACTAGAAACGTACCGTTACCACTCATTTGACCGGGCGGCCCAGTATCTTGGCTATGTTGGCGGATAACATAAGTTCAATAAAATAGCGTCAATGGTTGTAATGGGCAATTCTCGGACGATTTTATGAAGAATTGAATTGTCTGCTTTTCTTGAAATTGTAAGATCAATTCAATCTGTAATCTTAGAGGCGGACGATCAGATCTAAACTTTTAAAATTTAATGGGAATTTATGGATTTGGGTTCAATAAGGAATAGTCGAATCAGCCACAATCTAATTACCCAGTAAAAAATTTTATAGCCAGCCATAATCGAACCTTTTAGTGTCCCTGAAATTTTCGATTGACCAATTCTCATTCTATAGCTAACGGGGACCTGGACAATTTTTGCCCTGGCGATTGCAGCTTTCAGTTGCATTTCCGTAGTCCACCCATAATTGGCATCTGACATATTCAACGCCAACAATAACTCACGGCTAATACATCGCATGGGACCCAGATCACTGAATTGGCAACCATGCAGAAGCTGAATCACACAACATGCCATCCAGTTGCCCAGGCGCTGATGCAGCGGCAATTGGACGTTGTTATTACCGTCCCTACAACCAATAGCAAGGTCATAACTGCCGCTGGCAACGGGATTGATGACACTGATTAATTGATCAGGGAAATCGCTGTAGTCGCCATCGATAAAAGCGATGACGTCTGATCCCAAAACCGCTTTAATTCCTGTCATGCATGCGGCACCGTAACCTCGGTTCGGCTCATAAATGACCTCCGCTCCAAGGTCCATAGCAATAACGTCGGTGCCATCTATTGAACCGTTGTCCACGACTACAATTCGATCAATACCGTCGGGTATCTCAGCAATCACCCTGCCAATGGACTCTGATTCATTGAGCGCGGGGATAATCACACTAATGTGTTTTCCGAAAATCATAGCAATAGTTTATCTGCGCCCAGTGAGGTTAGTGGAATCATTTTGACCGCTGGATCAGGGATTAGTGCGCTGATCTGACGCAGGTAGCGGATTAATAATGGGAAAACCCGCGCAAAATGACGCCAATGACTACTATAATGGAGTTCCTGGATTAAACGGCAATCGATATGTTCGAACTACATCCGTTGCTGGGAAAACTGCTTTGCTGGCTCGGATTTCACGATTTCAAAGTACTCAGCAAAACCTTCGGGTTTGGTGAGGGATATGGTGTTGAGAAAGTTGAATGCAAGCGCTGCGGAATTGTCATGACACGATAGATCCACAAAAACGTCTTAAATCCCACATTTTCACCTAAACAAAATTTAACCCACTATGAGTGAATGACATGAGTGAGTATTTACTCCATTGCTTCGATAAGTCTGGCAACGCCTACAAAGTCGCATTGATGTTAAATTTATCTGGCGCAGACTGGGAGCCGCGTTTCGTAGACTATATGAATGGAGAAACCAAAACTGAGGCGTTTCGAAAAATCAATCCCATGGGTGAAATCCCATTGCTTGAGCACAATGGTTTGCAACTCACTCAATCTGGGGTCATTCTAGATTATCTGGCAGAGCAGCTTGGTCAATTCGGCCCAGAAAATGAAACCGAACGCAGGGAGATTTTGCGCTGGATATTGTTCGATAATCATAAACTCACCAGCTATACCGCAACCCTTCGCTTTATCCGCGCATTAACCGACCAGGGTGAGAGCGCGGTAACCGAATTCCTGGAAGTTCGATCGAAAACGGCATTGAGGATTCTGGATGGTCAGCTAGAAAATTCCAAATTTGCAATCGGTGATCGCGTGACTATTGCTGATTTTTCTATGTGCGGCTATCTCTATTTTAAAGATGAAATTGGAATTGAATTTTCAGCCTATCCTAATATCAATCGCTGGCTCGAAGATATCAAGGCGATGGATGGTTGGGCTCACCCGTATGACCTGATGCCGTCTAATTAGACTAACTAATTTGTCGGCAAAGCTGGTATTAGCGATTACTACTGGCGAATTGCGCAATATGATTGGCGATGATTGGTTGCAAGGAAAGAGGATGATTGTGGCCGGCTCCATTGAGGACGATTAATTCTGAATTGGGTATGCGTTTTGCCAAGTCTTCGCCGTGGGGGAGATTAAAAATTGGATCATCATTTCCGTGTAGAATTAACGTTGGGCAAGCGATATCTTTGGTGCGCTCAAAAAAAGGTTTTGTCGCAAACCTCGACATGATTATCCGCGCAGTTCCTTCGGGATAATACATTCGGCTTACAGAAGCCTCTGCACTCGCCCTGGCTTCGTCCCTGTCTAGGGCGTGGATCGAGCCATTGGTGGCTAGGCGTAGCCCCATCATAGCTGCAATTTGGTCTTCCACATCGGCGTATTCCAGGGTTGCACCGAGCATAGCTTTTTCTACTTCCATCGTCCTGGTTGGTAAATCCGGGTTGTAGTTACTGCCCTGCAAACACACTAATCCATTCATATTTTGTGGGGCCAGCAATGCCAGTAATTGTGCCACCATGGAACCATAGGAATAACCAACCACACAGGCCGATTCGATTTCAAGGTAGTCCATTAGCAATTTTGCATCTTCGGCAACGTCGTTAACGGTGTACGCCGCTTCGGGCAATTTCCCATCCGCCAATAATTGTTTGGCCCCGGCCAGATCAGGATAGCCCGAATTTTCAAATTTTTGGGACAAGCCGGAATCCCGCAATTCGTGGCAAACAACACAGAACCCAGCATCAACCAAGGGCTGGTATAGTCCTTGTGGCCAGTCGGTTATATTGTCGGTAATTCCGAGAATAATAAATATAACCGAATTCGATCTATCACCGTGAACTTCATATTCCAGATACACCCCATTGGGCAAAAGCGCCTGGGCCATGATTATTTCTCGCCCCGCTCCAGCCTGTCCAGGATCAAATTGGACAGGGTATAGTGCATCGCATCCCAAAATGGAGAATAAAATTGACTATCCACCCCGGTCGAATGTCGTGCTCTTTGCACCGACTCACAAATTAGATTATCTTCTTTCCTGGCCGTTATTCCGCCACGCACCGCCTGGTTTCGGTCCTTGATTAAATCAGGGTCAGTAGCGGCATCGCCATGGAAAAATGTGGCCACCTTCTGGATTCCATGCTCGGGTCCCGTGGGCAGAAACAACGAAATCCGCGCCGTGTCCCCAAGCATTGTGGTTACCCAATTTGGAAAAACATTGGAGATGGTATTGATTCTATTGGGACTGCCATCTTTATTTAAAATTTTTGGCAGTCGGGTTTCACCGTACAATGAACTACCAATTTTATTGTCGTAACTCAGACCTAAAAATCCACAGGGGTGATTTAATTCGGTATAGGTCTTATTTCGATTTTCATCCACACGAGGACTGTGTGGGGATTTTCGATACATCTCATGAACGAAGCTTTCGTGATAGACATTGGGGGAATAGTTTTCATAAACCGTCTTCCAGTTAGCATTGATGGTCAACTCATGAATCATCGGCTGTCCGTCGCTATCGATTCCAATATTCAGCGCATCGAGATCGATTTTTTTGAAATGATCTAACACCGCCTTGTATTGCTGATCAAAAGATTTTATTCGCTTACCCAGGAAAACAAACAACGTACCCATCCACTCCTCGCAGGAAATCGGAATCAAATTAGCATTAAGCGTCTCGGGTTTTACGCTCAAGGATTCCGGCGTGCCATCCCAGTAGTTTGCTTCCAGCAATTTTCCTTCCAGGTCGTACTTCCAGCCATGATATGGCGTAACAATACATTCTACCGATGCTTGTTTAACGGTGGAAACTTCACAGCTGTCATAGGGACAGACATTGTGAAAGGCCCGTGGGGCGCCGTCGCCACCACGAACCAGCAGCACCGGAAATCCGATGATCTCCAGTGGCAGTACATCTCCAGGGTTAGCCAAGTCTGCGCTAAACGAAACTGCAATCCAGCTTTCACGCAATACGTGATCGACTTCGTATTCATAAAATTCCGGGTCAATAAATGTCCGGCGGGGAAACGTGCGGGCGCGTTCGATGGGTGCCCGAATTGCCTTTCTTTCATGCTTTGAAAGTAATTGATTTAATTTTTTCATTTGCGAGATTTAATCAAAATAGTTTTACCTTCGGCGCTAACCATAAATTTTTAGGTAGTTAGCTGGGCGGCAGTAATACCAGTTTGCCGGGATATTGCTTGGAAATAAAATCTTCCTGGGCTGTGGCGATATCTTTAAGAGGATAGGTTTTTGAAACCACGGGTCGAACCTTGTTCTGCTCAATGTAGGACACCACATTTTCAAAAACCACATCTTCCTGAAAAGTACAGCCGAAAAAACTTAAGTCTTTAAGATATAGCGTTCGCACATCCAGCTCAACAATGGGTCCGGCTATAGCACCTGCAGTGGCATAGCGTCCACCTCGATCCAGAACTTCCAGTAACTGCGGCCATTGGCTTCCGGCAACAACGTCAATTACCAGATTAACTGAGTTTTTGCCAATTTCATCTACCAGATTGGCTGAACGATCGATAACAATATCTGCTCCAAGGGATTTAACAAAATCCGTTTTTGCAGCAGATGCCAATGCAATCACTTTTGCACCACGACATTTGGCCAACTGGACAGCAGCAGACCCAACCCCGCCGGATGCACCGGTCACCAAAACGGTCTCTTCACCGGCACTGGCGCGATGCAACATGCCTTCTGCAGTGGAATAGGCGCAGGGCACAGAGGCCAATTCCGCATCACTCCAGTCACAATTTACCGCATAAACTTCTTTCGCCGGCGCTACGGCATATTGCGCAAATCCGCCGTCACACTCGGAACCAAAGGTCCAGCATTCAAATGGTCGGTAACCCACATAACTTCGCAACATATTGCGCACCAGCACACGCTCACCAATTCGCGCCGTGCCCACCTTCTTTCCCACCTGGACAATTAACCCACAGGCATCTGCACCCTGAATTCGTGGGAAAGTCATTGGCGTCCCCGACCAGCTGCCATCATCATCATCTGCATCGGCGAATCCCTGGCTCCCGCCCTGATTGGTCTCGCCAGTGACTTTTTTTGAATACCAGGCAATCCGCGTATTTATATCGGTATTGTTTACCCCCGCAGCAGCAACTTTAATCAATACTTCATCAGAACCTGGGGCGCGCACCGGAACCGACTCGGAATAGGACAGCTTGTCATAACCGCCGTGGCCGGTAAGTAAAACTGCGGTCATAGATTGTGGAATTTTTTCTACCATAGGTATAGCCCTGAATATTTGGAAAAAAATTTAATTAGTATCGCAATTTATCGAATAAACCAACCAATGGGTAAAATTTTTATCCTGTTTCGGCAGGACAAATTTCTTACAATTTGCGACTTTAAAATCAGATAGGTACCCATAAACCAAAATTCGGGGTACACTTACTTGATCTGAACATTCGACCAGACAATGTTGATGAGGCGATTGCCTAAAAATTTTGGTGACAAAATTGTCAAAATAATGGTTTAATATTCATTGTTTGGAGATTAAGACTTTGGGAATACTCAATTTTTAACTCCAATGCAGAGATTTAAAGAAGACAATGGGTGCACACTGGGTTTGTTAGCAATCGATTGACGAACAACATTAGGTACTCAAAATCTACTATTAACAAATACCAACTTTTTGGTAAATAACGAGGAGAATAAGTAATGAAACACAAAATCGTATACGGCGCCGTGCTCGGCCTGTTATTCGGAACGGCACAAGCAGCTGACTGCCCGGCAGTCACTGTTGCTGATTCCATGGGCGTAGCAGCGGGTGCCTATCCACAGCAATATGACCAGGCGGAATTTGAATCCCTGGGAAATTGCACGATGTCATTTTCTGAAAATCCTGACATCGCTGGTATGAACGGTCGCATTCGCGGCAACCCGGATCTGCCTGCACTGGCCGATCGCCTGCCCGAAGAACCCCTGGTAGTTGCGCCATACGCATCAATTGGAAAATACGGTGGCACCTTCGATATGATCTCGAACGCGACCGAAGCAGGTACCTCGGATTTCCTGGCAGTACGCCACGTCAACCTGGTACGTTTTTCCGACGATTTGCAAACCATCGTTCCGAACATCGCCAAAGGCTGGGAATGGAACGACGACTTCACTCAGCTGACTTTCTTCCTGCGTAAAGGCCACAAGTGGTCCGATGGCGCGCCGTTTGGTGCACAAGACGTCAAATACTGGTATGACAATCTTTCGATGAACCCCAACGTATTCGAAAAGCCGAAAGATTACACGCTGGTGGGTGGCGAACGAATGGACCTGGTTGTGGTCGATCCCCAAACCATCCAGTTCAACATGCCGGCGCCGAAGCCGGGGCTGCTGGCGCATTTTGCCAATTCTTACGCCCAGGGTTTCCAGCCCAAGCATTTCCTTGGCAAGTGGGATCCGGAACTTAATCCTGAAGCCGACGCAATGGCCCAGGCTGCCGGTTTCGAAAACGGTCTCGAAGTGTTGTCTAATTATTACGGCAACTCGGACTGGACCGATACCCCGACACCGATGCTGCGCAGCCCGGAAAAAGCTGGCAACTTGCCGGCTGACACGGTACCGACCCTGGAATCTCACATCCTGATTTCGGAAAGTACCGAAGGTCGTCACCTGGTGGCTAATCCGTATTTCCATCAGGTGGATACCGCGGGCAACCAGCTGCCGTATGTTAGCGAGCAGGACGAGATTTTCGTCAACGAGGACGAGGTACGTTTGCTCAAGCTGGTGAACGCCGAAGTGGATTTCAAGGCACAATCTTTGCAGTTGTCCACCGCGCCACTGTTACTGGATAACCAGGAGAAAGGTGACTACACCATTCAACTGCGTCCCGAAGTCACGATCGCGAGCTTCGGCATTAACATGACCCATGAGAATCTGGAAAAACGTAAGGTCTTCTCTGACCTGCGTTTCCGCCAGGCGATGTCGGTCGCGATGAACCGCGAAGAAATGAATCAGGTCGCCTTCTTCGGTATGGGTGAACCCAAGCAATATGTTGGTTTCACGGATTCACCGCCGTTCGTTGAGGACAAGTGGAAGCAGCATTTTGCCCAGTATGATCCAGAATTGGCGAACTCGTTGCTGGATGAGATAGGTCTGAAAGATATCGACGGCGACGGATTCCGTGAATTGCTAAACGGCGACAAGCTGGTGATGAACCTGCAGTTCGCGGTGCAGGGTGCTCCCGCTGCATTGGTGGAACTCATCGGTCAGCACTGGGGCGCAGTAGGTGTTCAGACTACGGTCAAAGAAGTTACCCCGGATGAATACCGTTCCGCGCAATCGTCCAACAAGCTCGATGTCACCAATTGGCGCAACGGCCAGCCGCTGGCGATCGTGCTGGGAACCAACCAGATTTGGGTACCGCCTTATCACGATTATTTCACCGTGCGCACCAATATGCTATGGGCGGAATGGGTCGATTCGGAAGGTGCCAGTGGGGTTGAACCACCAGACTATGCCAAGCAAATGATGGAAGACATCACCGCGTTCCAGTCTACCACTGTAGGTACGCCGGAATCCGATGTGCTCGGTGCACGCCTGGTCGAGAACCTGGTCAGCAACCTGCTGTTTATCGGTACGGTCCAGGTACCGGCGCCGATTTACCATCGTAACGCGGTGCAAAACGTCGTCGAGTACACGACGCACTCGTTTGAATACTATCGATCCTACCCCTACCGCCCCACCCAGTGGTGGCTGGACGAGTAGAAGCTGATAGTCAACAATAAATAAAGCTGCGGGCATTAGCCCGCAGCTTTTATAACAAAGTTATTACTAATTTTTGGCTAAATAGCCACAAGAGAAAAATCTAAGGGAGGCATAGAGGCACCAGATGTATCAATTTGCTCGTTTCGCAACCACGCGCGCCGCGTTAGCGGTCATCACCCTGATAATGGTGTCGTTCATTGTTTTCAGCCTGATGGAGCTTGTGCCTGGGGACTGCGCCGAACGATACCTCGCCTTTAAAAACACCCAGGGCAGCCAGATATCCGTTGCTGACATCGAGGCCGAGCGCGTTCGCCTGGGCCTGGATAAACCTTATGTTGTTCGTTGGGGTAGCTGGATTGTCAGCGCCTTCCAGGGAGAATTTGGTGATAGTTGCATTCTACGCGTCAATATCGCCCAGCTTCTGGGGGAGAAGTTCTGGATCAGCCTGGCCATTTGCCTGACTTCACTGCTGCTCGCTTATATTATTGCAATCCCGGTTGGAATCATCGCAGCCACATCGAAAAATGCTCTGCTGAACAACAGCCTACGTTTCGTCAGCTACCTTGGCCTGGCGATGCCGAACTTCCTGCTGGCGCTGATGATCATGCTGTTTTCCACCATAGTTTTCGGCGACAGCCTGACCGGGCTGTTTTCCAAGGAATTTCGCGATGCCGCCTGGTCTTATGACCGGGTTATTGATTTCCTGTCGCGCGCCTGGCTGCCGGTTTTTATCCTCGGCTGGTCGGCAACGGCCTTCGCCATCCAGACCGTACGCGCGCTGATGTCCGATGAGGTCGGGAAACTGTATGTCACAGCCGCGTCTGCCCGGGGGGTTACAGGTCGGACATTGCTGTGGCGCTATCCAGCGCGGCACGCCCTCGGGCCGATCATCAACTCCCTGGGATTTGACCTGAACCGAATTTTTAATGAATTGCCCATCGTCGCCCTGATTTTAACCTTGACGGAAGCGGGGGCGTTATTGATTGAAGCACTGGCCCGGTCCAATGACCAGCAGTTGGCGGGGGCAATAATTTTCTTGTTGACCGCCAGTATCGTGGGCATTAATTTTGTCACCGATATCATACTTGCGCTCACCGACCCGCGGGTTCGCCGCAGCATCCTGGAATAAACGACATGACCCAAAATATGAACCAGACTGCCAACGTTGACGCAAATGTAGACCAGAAGAGCAAAGAGGCTTATTTTACCGCCTCCCAGGGCCAGCTCATCTGGTCCCGCTTCAAAAAGCAAAAAGCCGCCATGGTGGGCGCAGGGATACTGGTCTGGTTGATCGTTTCGGGGATCTTTGCATCATTTCTTACGCCCTATGATCCGACCATTGCGGGCCGAGATGAGGACTATCAAAATGGCGCCCCGCAAATTCCTAAGTTCTGGGATGAAAATGGCTTTTCCGCGCAACCGTTCATTTACAGCTACGATAGAACACGCTCCATCGAGACCAATTTTCGCTGGGTGACAGAGGTCAACACGGATTTGGATGCCCGTCGCTATGTGGTTTTGTTCCCCCGGGGGGATAAATACAAATTATTCGGCATAGGCTTCGACAGGCATATATTTGGCGTCGATAAGGGCAAGATCCACCTGTTCGGCACCGATGCCACAGGCAAGGATATATTTTCCAGAACCTTCCATTCGATCAATACTTCCCTCGCGGTGGGCACAATCGGCGTGCTCATTGCCTTCGTGCTGGCGCTTATCATCGGCGGAGTCTCCGGATACTATGGTGGCTGGACCGATTCGGTGTTACAGATGATTACCGATGCGGTACGAACCATCCCCGCAATCCCGCTATTCATGGCGATTGCGGCGTTCATTCCGGATACCGTGAGCTCCGAGGGGCGGTTTCTAATCATTTCGATAATTCTCGGTTTCATTGGTTGGCCGACCCTGGCAAGACGGGTTCGAACTCACCTTTTAACCGAACGAAACCAGGAATACGTGCTCGCGGCACAGTTATGCGGCGCTTCCCCAGGCCATATCATCGGACGCCACCTGTTGCCGAGTTTTACCAGTTACATCATTGTTGACCTGATAATTTCGTTTCCCTATATGGTGCTTTCCGAAACCGCACTCAGCTTTATCGGCCTAGGTTTGAAAGAACCGGTGAATTCACTGGGGGTCATGCTGCAAAACGTGACAAAGGCCGATGTCCTGCTCAATTATCAATGGAATTTTATCCCGGTCATATTCTTTATCATCCTGGTGCTCGCCTTTGTATTTGTCGGCGACGGACTGCGTGATGCCGCTGATCCCTATGCAGATACCAAAAAATGACCACTCCGCTGATTTCAGTAAATGACCTGACCCTTCGGTTTAGAACCGATGAAGGGCTCATAACTGCTGTGGAGGACGTGTCCTTCGACATCGCACCGGGGGAGATTCTCGGGCTGGTGGGTGAGAGTGGATCGGGCAAGTCGGTAACGGCAAAATCGTTAATGCTGTTAAATCCGGATAACGCAGTCTACGACCCTAAAAGCAGTATCACACTGAACATCGATGGTGAGCAAACAGATGTGTTTTCACTGACCAACCCCAAGGATCGTATGGTTATCCGCGGCGGGTCCATTTCCATGATCTTCCAGGAACCCATGGCAAGTTTTGCCCCCGCTATATCCGTTGGCGCCCAGATGGTGGAACAGCTGATGATACATTCGGATATGAACGCGGCAAAAGCCAAAGAAATTTCTATCGAGATGCTGACGCGTGTGGGCATTCCCGACCCAGCGCAGCGCTTCGGCCAGTATGCATTTGAGTTTTCTGGCGGGATGCGCCAACGCGCGATGATTGCCATGGCGCTTTCCACCAAACCGAAGCTGCTTATCGCCGATGAACCAACCACCGCCCTCGATGTGACTATCCAGGCCCAGGTCATCGACCTGATGAAGGACCTGGTTGCTGAGTTTCATATGGCGATTCTGTTCATCACCCACGATCTGGGTGTGATTGCCCAGACGGTGGATAAGGTAGCGGTAATGTATCTCGGTAAACTGATCGAGAAAGGGACCGTGCGAGAGGTGCTCAGGAATCCACGCCACCCCTATACCCAGGGACTGATGAACGCGTTGCCGAAGCTCGATGACCTCGATACACCTTTGACCGCGATCGAGGGCGACATTCCCTCGCCCCTTGACCGGCCAACGGGTTGCGTCTTCAATACCCGTTGCCCAGTCTCCCTGGGTGCGGAATGCGAGTCGAGAGTTCCGGTTTACACGATGACGGAGGACGGACATGAGGTTGCATGCTTACTGGCCGAGAAAGAGGGAGTACCCGCATGAGCGAGACACTCATTTCCACCAACGATCTGTCGGTCCACTATCCTCTGCGAGGCACCCTATTCGGGCCAAAGCCGGTGGTGCGTGCCATTGAAAGCGTCTCGGTTCACATCGAGAAGGGCAGCTTCTTTGGGCTGGTGGGTGAATCGGGTTCGGGTAAAACCACCTTCGGTCGCGCCTTGTTGCGCGCGGCACCCATCACCCGGGGTGAGGCAACTTATTCTGATGGTGAGGTTACCTATGATCTGCCATCGCTCGCCGGAAACGATCTGAAAGAATATCGTAAACGTGCACAGCTCATATTTCAGGATCCTTATGCCGCGCTCAGCCCTCGTATGACAGTTCGGGATATTATTGCCGAGCCACTGGAAGTAATGGGCTTATCCAAAACACGTGAAGAGACTGATGAGCGAGTGCGCACAATTGCAGCCAAATGCCGGATAAATCTCGAGCACCTTCGGCGTTTTCCCCACGCCTTCTCCGGTGGCCAGCGACAACGTATTTCCATCGCTCGGGCACTGGTTTCAGAGCCACAGTTCATTGTCGCCGACGAAAGCGTTGCCGCCCTTGATGTATCGATTCAGGCGGACGTATTAAACCTGCTTAAGTCGATCCAGATGGATATGGGGCTAACCTTTCTGTTTATCAGCCATGACCTCAGTGTCGTTGCACATACTTGTGATCATGTGGCGGTGATGTATCTGGGCCGTCTGGTTGAGACCGCACCAACCAGGGAACTATTCGCTTCCCCCCGACACCCCTATACCAAGGCATTACTTTCTGCGATTCCGTCTCTCGACCCGGATGACCAGGGCAACGTACAGAAACTGGAAGGTGAGATTCCATCACCAACCAATCCGCCCCCGGGCTGCAAATTCCAAACCCGCTGTCCCCATGCCATCGATATCTGCCGTATAGAAGAACCCAAGCTTGACAAGATGGGATCTGAACATAATGTCGCCTGTCATCGTTGGCAGGAACTGGCCGAGTAATCACCCACCCTTATCTGCCGCACAGGCCTGTTATTTTCCGAATCACTTGTGCAATGTTTATTTGCAATAGTCAGTTCGCCTTGATGAAATTTCCAGGCAAGCTGAAATTGAACGTACTCACAGCCGAGATTTATCATGAAACCAACACCTTTAGTTGTCGTAAAACCGGTGAAAAAGAATTCAGGGATCGCTATCTGTTATTCGGTGCCGATGCTATTGCCGAGCGTGGTCAGGTCAATACCGAACTTGCTGGTTTTCTAAAAATTGGTCGCGATCACGGTTGGCAAGTAAATCATCTGCTTAGCGCATCTGCAGGTCCAGGGGGCAAGGTCACCCGTGGGGCATTTGAAACTCTCTGCGAGCCGATAACTACAACAGCAGGACAAGATCACTATGATGGTATTCTGCTCGGTTTGCACGGCGCCATGGTGACCGAATTTTGTGAAGACGGTGAAGGCGAATTACTGCAACGACTACGCAACCTAGTGGGGCCGGATATTCCCATTGCCATGACTCTGGATCTCCATGCTAACGTCAGCGCAACGATGTGTTCGCTTTGTGATATTTTTGTTTCCTACAAAACTTACCCCCATATCGACATGCGCGAGGTGGGTCTTCAAGCTGGAGAAATATTGCATCGAGCAATGACTGGAGAGATCAATCCGCGCACAATTCGCATTCCCCTTGCCATGCTCGAAGAGGTTAATGGCGGGCGCACCGATACCGGCCCGATGATAGAGCGTATCTCTATGGCGCGTGATTATGAGGCCCAAAATGATGTGTTTGCGGTCAGCATCAATGCCGGCTTTGCCCAGGCCGATATCGTAGAGGTTGGGCCAACTGTGTTGGTAACCGGCCAGGGGGATTTTGATGCACATACCGAATTTGCCGAAACCGTGGCCAGAGACATCTGGGAGAGCCGGCACCAGGTGCTCAATAATTACCTCAGTGTGCAGGCAGCCGCAGAAATGGCCGCCAATTATAATCGTAAGCATGGTCCCTTAATAATTGCCGATTATGCGGATAATCCCGGCGGAGGCGGGTATGGCGATTCAACTAATTTACTCCGCGCACTGCTTGAAATTAAATCCACTGATACTTGTTTTGGCCCCATGGTTGATGGTGACACGGTGCAATTACTGCATTCCGCCAGAATCGGTGATCGCGTGAATATATCCCTGGGTGGTAAAACCGACCCCACTTTCGGTGGCAGTCCGTTAAACCTGAATGTAAAACTTGTTTCCATCAGTAACGGCCAATATGTAGGCGATGGTTCAATGATCGGTGGATTGTGCGGTAGTTTTGGTCCATCCGCGGTGGTGCGCATAGAAGGCATTGAAATACTGGTAGTCACAATCCCGGAACAGATTCTCGATCTGCAACAGTTCAAAGCATTTGGCATCGAACCCGAGGAGAAACGGGTGGTCGCATTGAAATCGATGCAGCATTTTCGTGCCGCTTTTGCTCCAATTGCCGGTGAAATTATAGTTTGCGATAGCGAAGCGCTTTGTACGCTGCAATATGAACGACTTGGGTATCAAAATGTACCAAGGCCTATATTTCCTTTGGATCAATAAAAAGGTTAATCAGCGAATTATGATTTTGGAATTATTATTTACCCTGTTGAACACAGGTGGTATACAATTCCAAGCGCTGTAGAAACATTTATTAACCCTGGTAATTTACGGAGGATCGAGCCCTGAGCAACAATAAAGTCCTGATACCACTCAATCAATCTGAGCTGAGTCAGAAAATTTTACCTTACGTGGAAAAATTTATTCCTGCTGATTCGAATGACCTGATCCTGTATTTTGTTACCAAGCCACCCAGTGGCGCTGGATTTGGCGAACCCGATCTTGGATCGGGTTATGTTATGCACCCTGGGGACGAATTGGTCAAACCAACCCTTCATCCTATTTATGCCACCCAGGAAGAAGATAGCATCCGCGCCCACGTCGAATCGGAACTGCTGCCAACTACCAATCGACTCAAAGATGCCGGTTACTCGATTTCCATTGTAGTAGATTTTGGCAAAAACCCGGTAGAAGAAATTTTAAATGTAATTACTAAGCGTAAAATTGCATTAATGGCGATGTCCACCCGAGCGCGGGTGGGTGTAACGCGATTCTTTTTCAGCGATATGGCCGACCGTATTGCGCAAAAGGCAAAAATTCCCGTATTGCTCATCCACCCTGATGAGGAATAATTCGTATAGCGTCTTTATAACTAAGGCTGGGGCTTAAATCCAGACGTCGTTTTCGGCGGTGATTTCACTGCCTACCCCATCCCCGGTATTCAACACGCCCCGGGGCTCGATTAACAGCATATTCACCTCATTTTCTGCATAGGGTTTGTGTTCAATACCTGCAGGCACGACATACATCTCTCCTCTATCCAACTCAACATAGCCGTCTCTGAAATCGATGCGCAATAAGCCATCGAGGACAATAAAAGTTTCGTCGGTATCGGCATGGCTATGCCAGACAAAATCACCTTGAATTTTGACTACTTTAAACTGATAGTCGTTCATTTCAGCAATGACTTTTGGTTGCCATTGTTCCTCAAACAACTGAAGTTTGTGTTCAAAATTCAACGCTTCATATTTCATAATAATTTTTCATTCGATCTAGACGGAAACGTATCACCGATTATAATCGCTTTAATTTTAGAAAATCACAATGAAAATTTCCAGTATCGAAACCTACTCAACCGAAGATGTCGGCATGGTCAAAGTGACCACTGATACCGGGGATTTTGGTTGGGGCCAGGCATCGCCCTACAATGCTGACATTACAGCTTTGGTTGTTCATCGGCAAATCGCGCCCCACGCTATTGGCAAAGATGCAATGGATATTGATGCCCTGGTGGAACGCATTCCCGAGCTCGAACACAAATTCCCCGGCTCGTATTTACGCCGCGCCCTTGCCGGTCTGGATACCGCGCTTTGGGATCTGCGCGGGCGCCTGGAACAAAAACCGGTTTGCAGTCTGATTGGTGGTTCCCCTGGAACCATTCGGGCATACGGATCTTCCATGCAACGAGAAATCAGCGCCAAAGACGAAGTTGAACGATTGACTAAACTCCGAGACCAGATTGGCTTCGATGCCTTTAAATTCAGGGTCGCCTCAGAGTGCGGTCACGATATTGATGAGTGGCCGGGCCGAAGCGAAGAAATTGTCAAATCAATGAATGCTGCAATGGACGATGACGTTGCTTTACTGGTGGATGCCAACTCCGGATACTCCCCGGAAAAAGCCATTGAAATGGGAAAATTTTTTGAAGACAACGGAGTTTCACATTTTGAAGAACCTTGCCCGTATTGGGAACTGGAACAAACCAGGCAGGTCACCGCGGCCCTGAACATTGACGTGACCGGTGGCGAACAGGATTGTGAGTTACCCACCTGGAAAAGAATTATCGAGGACGATGTGGTCAATATTGCCCAACCAGATCTATGTTATATCGGCGGGTTAACTCGTGGGTTGAAAGTTGCCAAAATGGCCGAAGATCATGGCATATCCTGCACTCCTCACTGTGCAAACCTTTCCATGGTGACCCTGTTTACCATGCATTTCCTGCGCGCCATTCCCAATGCTGGGAAATATCTGGAATTTTCCATCGAAGGCTATGACTACTATCCCTGGCAAAAAGATTTGTTTGTCGAAGACCCGTTTGCAATTACCGACGGCTGTGCCACCGTCACCGATGGACCTGGCTGGGGTGTAGAAATAAATCCCGATTGGCTGGTCAAGTCGCAGTATCAGAAAAGCCAGTAAAAATGAATTTCATCGGTCTATATTCATGGGGCAAAAAATAAACGATTCGATTTTTAGCGAAGATTTTAAGCCCGAACCTTTCTGGTGGGAGAATACGCCGCGCCCCAAAACCGGAGCGAACCAGCTACCCGCAGACGCAGACGTCGTTATCATCGGCTCGGGTTATACCGGTCTGTCTGCAGGAATTCAGACTGCTCACGGCGGGCGACACACGGTGGTAGTTGACGCCGAAGATGCGGGTTGGGGTTGCAGTTCACGAAACGGCGGCCAGGTCAGCACCAGCATTAAACCCAGCTTCGAATTGCTCGCTAGAAGATTTGGTGCGGATGCGGCGATGAATATTTTGCAGGAAGGCAACAACGCATTATCCTGGATCGCATCGTTTATCGAGCAGAATAACATCAGCTGTAATTTTAGTCGGGTGGGCCGATTCCACGGCGCTCATACTGAAAAAGACATGGCAGAATTACGGGAAAAAGTTTCTACCATTCCCGATCAATTGGGATTCGATGCAAGAATCATCGAGCCCCAAGACCAGTTCAATGAAATTGGATCTGATTTTTATCATGGCGGGATTGTCTATCCCCACCATGCATCACTGGATCCTGCGAAATATCATCAGGGTCTGTTTGATCTTGCCCAGAAAAAAGGCGTGCAAATAATATGTCATTGTAAGGTTGGAGATATCGATAAACGCGGCAGCGGATTTGAGGTTACAACATCCAGGGGTACTATTCGCGCTAAAGACGTTATCGTCGCAACAAGTGGCTACACCGGCAGCGCCACGCCCTGGCAACAACGGCGTATTATTCCAATCGGTTCCTATATCATCGCCACCGAGCCGCTACCCGAAGATCAAATTAAACGCCTCATACCCAATGACCGGGTGATGTCCGACACCCGGAAGCTGGTGGTGTACTATCGTACGTGTACTGAAAGACGACGCATTCTTTTTGGTGGTAGGGTGTCGTTAAATGAAACCGACCCCCGAATCAGTGCGCCTCGATTACACCAGCAACTGACCCAGTTATTTCCAGAATTGGGTAATGTAAAAGTCAGCCATTCCTGGATGGGATTCGTCGGTTATACCTTTGATGAGATGCCCCACATCGGTCAATTTAATGGCATTTATTACAGCATGGGATACTGCGGGTCAGGGGTTTCCCTGGCCAGCTATTTTGGCACTCGTATTGGCCAGCAGGTTGTGGGAGACCCGGAAGGGCTAACCAGTCTGGATGGTCTGCCATTTGATGGGCGATTCTATTACCGCAAAAAACCATGGTTTCTGGCACCCTCGATTTTTTATTATCGCTGGAAAGATCAAAGCGCCAACCGTGAGCCAAAATAATGGCCCCCAGGCACCGCTCCGCTGCAATCTCAAAATCGGCTTTGCCTACCTCAATTTGGTTCGCAATTTATTAACGATTACCTTAATTAACGGATTTATAGTGGAATAATGTGACGTTTTCGAGACATTTGGTCCAGAAAAGGTCCTTTAGTATTAAATCCGCATTACCTTATCTGACAGATTGTTGTTGGACAGGGTATAGTCAACAATACAAAAAACCTTCAATATAGATTTCCAATAATAATTTTCATTTTCACAATTTCTTAAAACCAATTACTAAACACCAAAATTAAATTATGGCTATACAACCCCCATTAACAGAACTTGATATTGGTCTCGCCGAGACGGGATTTTATCGAGGGTTTAACAACAAAGTTGCTATTGTATCCAAGGTGCTTATAGCGCTGATAGTACTGTGGGCTGCAATATTCCCGGATCAAGCGGGAAAGGTGCTGGGCGACATGAAAAGCTGGTCTTTCGCAAACCTAAATTATTACTACACATATGCAGTCGGATTTTTTGTTATTGTCTGCCTGGTGATCGCAATACATCCCAGATGGGGCAAGACCAAATTGGGTCAACCTGACGGCAAGCCCGAGTTTTCAAACTTCTCATGGTTTTCGATGATGTTTGGCGCTGGAATTGGTATAGGCATGTTGGGTTATGCGACTGGTGAGCCAATGTGGCACATTGCAGACAATCCTGATATTCGAATGAGCGCGATTGCTGCCAAAGAAGCGCTTATAGGTGCCGGTGTACTGTTACCAGAGGGTGCTGATCTCTTAAGTCTTCTACAAGGAGGTCAGCTTGAGATAGGTGCAGGTATAGTGTTTGCAGAAGGTGCTGATATATGGGCTGAGTATAATACTGCCGTCACCGCAGGTACTATTAGCGCTATCGATGGTCTTGTGATCCCAAAGACAGAATCGGCGATTGAGTCCGTTTACAAATACTCCTTCTTACACTGGGGTGTTGGTGCATGGGCGTGTTACGCATTGGTGGGTATCTCTCTTGGATATGTATCCTATCGCAGAGGTTTGCCACTGACCATTCGTTCAACTTTGACGCCACTTTTCGGCAAAAACCTTGAAGGCCCCATCGGCCACATCGTCGATATTACTGCTGTGGTTGCGACCATCCTCGGCATATCCCAAACCATTGGACTTGGTCTAACCTCTTTTGCATCGGGGTTGTATAACATTACGGGTGCGGCCTGGCTTGTGACCGACGGTGAACCCACAACGGCAGCATTACTGGTTGCCCTTGGCGTTGTTATGCTGTGTTCTACGGCGTCAGCATTATCAGGGGTCGGAAAAGGCATTAAATGGTTGAGTAACATCAACATGGTATTGTCGTTCGGATTACTGGCTTTCTTCGCCATTTTTGGCGCAACCATGTTTGCCCTTGAAATTCTTGGCAAAGGCATATTCAGCTACATTATTCATCTGCCTGCACTGACATTTACTGTGTTCCCTGCTGAAGGTCCAGGAAGTCCTGGAGAATGGCAAGGTTGGTGGTCGATATTCTATTGGGCATGGTGGATCGCATTTGCACCTTTCGTAGGTATCTTCCTGGCACGTATATCCAGAAATCGCACCATTCGCGAATTTGTATTGGGCGCAATGTTTGCTCCATCGCTAATGTGTTTCCTCTGGTTCACGTTATTGGGCGGAACAGCAATTGATCTTGAGTTAAGCGGTGTTGCGGGGGGTCAAATATATGCCCAAAGCCTGACCGCTCAGCTTTATGAGGTCATTAATGTTATGTTATCCAGTGGTGGTGCAACCATCATGTCGATACTGATTGTTATTCTGCTATTGACTTATCTGGTGACTTCAGCTGACTCCGCGGTGCTGGTTGTAAATACAATCAATGCCGGTGGTGAAACTCGAGGTTCCAGCAACGTCGCTGGAAATGGCCACATCATCATCTGGGGTTTGATCCTCACTGCGGTAATAGCAGCATTGTTGCTTGCCGGTGGTTTAGGTGCAATTCAGGCGGCGATGATTGTGGGCGCGATTCCGTTTTCGTTCATGATGATCTTAATGGGAATTTCATTGGTCAAAGCTTTAATTCGTGACGATCAACGGGCCAAACAGTAAGTAACCCTCGATATCTATAAAACTTGTAGAATAGCTCTCAATATTTAGTTCAAAATATTACAGAGCAATTAACACTGGGCACCAGGTCAAACTGGTGCCCTTTTTTTATGAAATGCCGTTTTATGAAACGCCGTTTTATGAAATGCCGCTTTTATCAAACACAGCCAGGCTTTTGTGGTTGAACCTAAATCAATTTTATTGATTCCATTTCTTCATCTGAATCCGGACTCTGCTCATGTTCACTTTTGCTCCAGTTATTGTGAAACAAAAATACAACAGGAATCATGGCTATCATGCACAATGCACAGATCATAAAACTGTTATTGTAGGCAATCATCCCCGCCTGGCGCGCAACTTCAGACTGAACCGCCATGAGCCCATCCAACTCGTCAATAGACCATTGTCTGGTGAAAGATGGATATCGCAATACCTCGTTAAACGGAATGATATTCGCAGATAACAGGGCGTGGTTAATCTGGGCATATTTTGCATGTATGCCGATGATTGCCGAAGTACCAATGGCATAACCGATATCAAAATTCAGATAAAACATGGCAAACCCTTGATCTTGCAACTTGCCCTTGAGCTTGGACAAAACCATTCGATTGAGCGGTGCCCAAATGCAACTTGTGCCGACCCCGGATAAAAAGTTTGTCCAGCGCACATCGAATGGTCGAATTTCAGTGGACCAGTGGGCCATTTCCCATGCGGGTAAAATATTGCAAAACAATCCAAACAAGATCAGTGGACGCGGATCGAAGCGATCTTTAAACTGGGTCAGGATTAATAAACTGAGCACCGACCCCGCCCCACGGGAAAACAGCAATTGCCCCACTTCCAGAGGCGGGTATCCACCGATCTGGGTCAACATGAGTGGCAGCAACAATAACGGCATATAAATTGCGCCGCCGACAATAAAAATGACAACCTGCCCAAGGCTAAAATTAAAATTTTTGAATAGCCCGCGATCAATAAATGTATTCTTCCCGGTAATGGTGTGAACAATAAACAGGTAAAGCAGGAGTAGTGAGGCAATTGCGGTAATTACAATTTCACTTGAGTCAAACCAGTCGAGGCGCTCACCCCGAGCCAACATATACTGCAATATGCTAATTCCAACGACCAGTGTCAAAAAGCCAAACCAGTCCATTTTTTGCTCGCTTTTTGGGGTTTTTGGTACCAGGAAAACACCCGCAATCAAAATTCCGATACACACCGGCACATTGACGTAGAAAATCCATGGCCAGCTGTAGGCATCGATCAGATACCCGCCCACCGCCGGTGCAATAAAATTACCCGAAACAAAACCCAGAGCCCAAAACGAAGTCGCCATGGTATAACGATTTGCCGGAAATGCATTTACCGTAATGATCTGCCCTAACGCAATTAACGGCGCCCCGGTAATACCTTGAAAGAATCGCCATAATACTTCCTGCTCCAGAGTAGTTGCTGTGGCACAACCCAATAACGATAAAGTGAATCCCCCAATGGCAAATAAAAATACCTGTTTTCGACCGAAGCGCGAACTCAACCAGCCAATGCTGGCGGTCATTCCTGCGCTACCGACAATAAATGAAATCATCACCCAGGCAATCTGATCATTGGTCGCAGAGAAACTGCCCTTCATTTGCGGCAGAGCGACACTGACGGTATTCCAGGTGAATGAATAAACCCATGTTCCAAGGGTCGCGCATATAGCCGTTGGCCAGCTGCTAACGGTTACATTGGTTTCTTCATTGACCTGGGTGTCACTCATATTTAACTTGTTCGCTCTAAAACTAACTCGGAAACAAAATTTGATTCAATCGAGAGATTCGATCATTGGAGATTAAACGCATCGGGGCTGTATATACAATAATAACCTTTAATAATGCAGTGATTCAATTTTGACGACTATCGGGAAATGGAATATTGATTGGTTCTAATCCTGATTTTCCGGCACAATACCGGCAAAAATAATCTGATAAATTGACATGGCTGGTTTAACCGTTCGCGAACTGCTTGATGGAAAAGGTAAACGTCAATTTTCCTATGTTCAAATACCCTCCGAGGACCCGGCAGCCGCTGGCATGGATATGATTGGCACCGGATTTATCCCGGAACGTTATGCGCTGCGTGATGAATTTCGCACTCTCGATTGTGGTGCACAATCGATCTAATGAAAAATTTTAATGCATTAACCAGCAATACACGAGGCATCCTCTGTTTGATGGGTGCGGTGACGTTTCTGACCATAAGTGATTCCATAATCAAATGGCTCAGCCCAAAATACGCACTCCATGAAATTATGCTGATCAGAGCCTGCTTCGCAATGATTGTGGTTTTGATCATTGTACAATTTGAAGGTGGACTGGTTAATCTGAAAACCCGTCGGCCGGCCCTGCATTTACTCCGTGGCACCCTTCTGGTTTGCGCCAACATGTTTTTCTTTCTCGGTCTTGCCACTATGCCGCTGGCGGAGACTGTAGCATTATTTTTTGTTTCTCCGATGTTTATCTGCCTGCTGGCCAAACCTGTCCTCGGGGAAAATGTAAGCATGTCGAGCTGGCTAGCTATTTTTATCGGGCTTATAGGCGTGGTAATTATGCTCAGGCCAGGAACCGAATTATTTGTACTCACAAGCTTGTTGCCCATCATGGCTGCCCTGACTTATGCGATTATGCAAATGATCACACGCAAGCTGGGAATGCAGGACAAGGCCGGTACTCTGACATTTTATATCCAGATTTCGTTTCTTTTGATTGGTTCTGCCATGGGTTTAATATTCGGCAGTGGTGAATACAACAATCACGAAAACGAAACATTCGATTTCCTGCTTCGCGCATGGATCTGGCCGACCAATGATGATTTTCTACTTTTGGGATTATGTGGATCCATCGTTGCCTTTGGCGGATATCTCATGTCCCAGGCCTATCGCATCGCCCAGGCTTCGGTGGTTGCACCATTCGAATACACTTCCCTGCCCTTTGCCCTGGTGATTGGTTATTTATTCTGGGGTGACTGGCCCGACCTGATATCATTTTTTGGCAGTGCACTTATTATTGCCAGCGGTCTGCTGATTGTGTATTTCGAAAACCGCTCAAAAATCAAACCTTTGCTCAAAGGGCGTATGCCAAGACAGCCATAACTACCCCAATGCGCCTCCTGTCATGATTAAGCTACTGGCCGGGTCGTCGAGGACGGCAGCACGGGTCCGCAATGTGTTGTGAAATTCATCCCGATTTACCGAACACTGCTGGAGGTGGCGTATGCCTTTTCCAGGATCAAATTCAGTGCGTCCATGGAGAATTCGGTGGTTGTCAAAAACATTCAGATCCCCAGGCGACATGAGAAATTGATATTTTAATTGCTCAGAATTCACAATTTTCCAAAATCCTTTGATTGCTTTATAAACCGGCTCTACAAACTTTTCCGGCAAGTCCTGAGTCGGAATAGTGCGATCAGTAAAACGTATCCCCTCAACCTCGCCATCAATATCAACCGCTATGATTCGGCCATGAGCCTGCATATCTTCTTCAGGAAGCGCCTTGCGCTGAAAAAATACTGGCACGCGGCTTAAAACATTAAACGACTCCGGGTCTTCATTCTTCAATAATTCCGCCGCTTTGAAACCATCAACAAGAATTGACTCCCCGCCGGAATTGGAAGCCACCAAGCAATGGAACAGGGAAATCCCGGGCGGCGCATGTCGATAACTTTCATCGGTGTGAGGCCCAAGATAGGATCCCGTGTTCGAACCCAGGGTGACATTGGATTCTGTTTTGACATCAAATACCCCGCCATAATTATTTACATGTATGGGACCAAAATTTTCCGCAATTTTTGCAATGGTGCCGGGAATGACCGGGACGTTTTTTAGTCTAGCTATACCGTAGTCTCTAACTGCAATTTGAATCTTTAAAATCGCGGATTGAGAATCTATTTCTGAAAAATCAAAAGCCGGGAGATTCGCAGCATCATCAGCAACCCAGTGTAGAGGCCTGGTTTTCCTGGCGCGCCTCGCTCGCTTTCCATAGTCTGATTGCTTAAGTATTTCAAGATCATGGTACGTTTGAATATTGTCATTCCAGTTGATGGTCAGTTTGTTATCTACTAGTTGAAAATCTCCAATACTTAGACTCGATGGATCATCGGGCAATAAATCAATTTTTATTGAAGTGTCATTGGGCATGCCAGATGAGCACCTGGCGCTATGACGTAACCAGACATAGTTAAACGAACTCGAATTGTTGTCCGACCATTCAATAGACAATGTTCTAGGTTTTTCATTTATAAGAATTTTTGGCATATTTATAGTCGTAAAATAAATTTCTCTAATCAAACTTTCTGATCAGGCATGAGCAATACTAAACCGGATCATTTTGCTCTGCTACTAGAAACTTTATGGGCTGAAAAATACAACCCAAATCCGAGCAACCCCAGGACCACAAGTATTTCGAGCACCAGTTTATAACCACCCATGTCCCAGATTAACGAGCCAATATAGGGTGCAGACCCAGCACCAATTAGATACAACAAAGCCAGCGCACCGGATTTTGCACCGAAGTTCTTTTCACCCATGATTTCCCGTGCGATCACCGGCCGAATTATACTGACCATGCCATAGCCACCGCCAAAAAGAATGATAAATCCGATTAGCAACGGCAGGGTTTGTCCCGCAACCATAAGTAATATAACGGATCCGCTCAAAACCATAAAACAACTCGTAGCAATACCGTGATTGGTAACATGGTTTGCGCTCGCTACCATGGCAAGTCGACCGGCAATTTGCATTGGACCAATAAACGAAATGATGGTTACGGCCACGTCTGGATGGACGCCGCGTTCATTTAACATCGGTAACAGATGATGCAATGTGACACCGTGTAGTACGGCGGCTAATGCAAAGCCTGCTCCAAGCATCCAAAACACCGGGTTTTTCATTACACCGGCTTTCTTTACCAGTCCATCCCCTTTGTCAGGTTTTTCTACACTGCCAGAATTTTCTGCAGAAATCTCCCTGGTATTCTCGATGGAACTGGCACCCAGCCACATCAATGGGCTCCCAATCAGAATCACAGCAGCTGCAAAAATACGAATTGCGGTGGACCAATCGTATGTCTGAACCAGGGAATGGGCTACCGGGAAACTGATGGTGCTGGCAAACCCTGCGATTAGGGTAATCAAAATAATCCCTTGTTTGGCGCGTTGCCCCCTGGATCGGGTAACCAGCGCAAAACAGGGTTCGTAAAGACATCCGGACAGACATACGCCAATCAGACCCCAGATCAGATAAAACTCCGTAAGACTGCTGACATAAGACAGTAAATACAAACAGATTCCACCGAATACCGTACTGCCTGTCATAAGCAAAGGACCCTTGCCGGCATCGATAAATTTTCCTGAATAAGGCGCGGCCAAAGCCGAAGCAAAAATGGCAATGGTTATCGCTGCGGTGAGATCTCTTTTGGACCAGCCCAAGTCCTGCTCCCATGCAATCAGCAAAGCTGGAAACAAATAATATAGTCCAGACCAGGTCACAATCTGCGCCAACGCGAGGTATATCAAAGGTCGATCCCGAATCATGGGTTGGATATTACCGTTATAATTTTCTGGACACAAAATTAATTTTCACCTGACGCCCATGTAAGTATACTCTTCAACACCTTTTCAAAATAAAACTAGAAACTGAAGATGACCCCCAAACGCGCTGGTAGCGATTCGATGAATTTAGGAAACTGGCGAACCCATCCCATCAGCCAGCATTCATTTCAGAATGTCGAGAATTTAATTTCAGTAGCAACAATCGATTCGGGAAATAGTGATAACGCATTGAATAGCGATCTACGAAACCTGGATCATCTGGAATTTGCATCTCCTGATGGCCAGTGCAACCTCGAAGGACTTTTGAAACAGGGTTACACCGATGGGTTTTGTATCTTGCACAAGGAAAAATTTATAGCCGAATGGCATGCTCCCCACTTTAGCCCCAGTATCCCCCATATCGTTTTTTCTGTTAGCAAATCCCTTACCGCCATGCTGGCGGGTATTCTCGAAATCAACGGCTGGATTGATTGCGAGGCGCCGGTAGCTGAATACATTCCAGAAACCAAATCAGGGGTTTATGGGGGTTGCACATTACGACACCTGCTGGACATGACTGTGGCGCTCAAATTCGAAGAAAACTACACTGACAAAAATAGCGAATACATATTGTACCGAAAGGCTACGGCCTGGAATCCTCTCGATTCTGGAGAAGAAGATCCTGGATTAGAAAAATTTTTGTATGGATTATCGAAGTCATCCGAGGAACACGGTGATGCATTTCTCTATCGTTCACCAAATTCCGACTTGCTGGGACTGGTTCTGGAACGAAGTGCAGGTAAACCCCTGGCGGAATTATTTTCCCAATACCTGTGGAAACCCATGGGTGCAAACCAAGACGGATATATTACCCTGGACAATTATGGTGCGCCCCGAGCGGCTGGTGGTATTTGCATTACCCTGCACGATCTTGCCCGGATCGGTTTGCTTTTCCTGAACAATGGATTTGCAAACAATACCCAAATCGTTTCAGAAAAATGGATAGAAGATACGCGGTTCAACGGAGATCAGTCTGCCTGGAACAAGGGTAATTACCACTACAAGCTACCCTATTACAAATACAGAAACAGCTGGTATCAGGTAGGCAACGAGGATGGAGTCATTTGTGCGCGAGGTATTCATGGGCAAATTTTATACATCAACCCTGCTCGTTCGGTGGTCATCGTAAGATTGTCGTCCCACACAGATCCACTCAATGAACCTATGACCAGTGCGATGATGACTGCATTTGATCAAATATCCCAGGCACTATAACGGTTGTTGATTCTCATTGCGGTTTTAATAACTCCTTAGAGATAATCCTGCCCGCTAATGCTTCTGTCATGATGCGATGGCCCTCGGGGCTGGTGTGAGCGTCCATTGGAAATAAATACAATTCCCGCGGATCATCAACTTTTTCAAACTCCGGCGTGGCATCAACAAATTCTATTCCAGCAGAATCGGATACTGTTTTCACAAATCGGTTTGCATGCTGACGATCCTGGTCGTGAAGCTGGGAAGCATCGGGTATATACAATATTAACATAGGAATTTTATGCGCTTTTGTAATCACGCGCATCCGCTTAATGGCTCGGTCAAAATCGCTGTAATAGGATTTAGGTAGCTTTCCATACTGCGCTGCGTGTAGCGCATCACCCGGGTTCTCTGGCCCGGTAGACCATTTGCGTTCCTCTATGCCTTGTAAATATTTATGCCCGCGTTTGTACCGATATCGCGCTTCGAACAAACTGTTCAAATTACGAAAGCTGTTTACCAGCCTTATGTTTCTTGTTTTGTAATTTATGGAATTTTTATCTTCGAAAGGATTACGCGGCTTCCAGTCAGCAGACTTCGTGGATGGATGCACCGACAACGTAAGATCATCCAGAAAGATGCCAACCACAATCAGATCTGGCTGATAAGCCATGACCTTGCGCTCGAGCAAATCGAGGTATTGCCATGTGGTGTAACCTATGACGCCAAAGTTAAGAACTTCAATCCCGGAATAATCAGGTTTCAATAATTGCTCAAGCTGACTGACATAAGTGTCGTCTATATTTACTGCCATACCAAATGTAAATGAATCGCCCAGGATCGCAATTCTTTGCTTACCCGCTGGTTTTTCCAAAGGCCTCTCAATATCCCTGAACCCCCTGGCATTTATTTCTATAACTTCGCCCTGAACACCAATTCCCTTTGCTCCAGGAATAAGCTCCCATTCGAATCCCGCGCTTATGCGGTGAATCTGCCCCAGGCTTGGTTTGGATATCGGCAGATCAATTACGCGCAATGCGAATTCTGCGGGAATCAGGATCAGGCTGATTGAGCCCACAACTAAAAGAAAATTCTTAACCCCGGATATAACCCATACCCGTATCAACGACAAAATAATCAGTCCGCGTACAACCGGCAGGATACTGTTTGACTTGAGTGCAGAGTCAAATATCCCAATCTCATAACCGCCAGTCCACATAACTGCCACCAATCCAAGACAGTGCAGGATAATTAGAACGTCGATGAATATCCTCAAAACACGTTTCATTAGGTCTTAGCTTGTAATACTTACTGGCAGTTAGACCGGGCAGTTAACACTAGTAATAACGGTGAAGATGATTAAAAGATCAGGATGTTGCAGAAAAATAGGTACAGCCCACCGGAATACCAAGGGGAGACATACGATAAAGTAATCGTCGGTCATTATTTCCAGTTGCGGCCTGAGTTGGTTTGCCAAAATGCATGGTCGAAGTGTTGTCCCACATCAGGATATCCCCAGGCCGATATTTGTGAAAATAACAATTTTTTTCATTGGTTACATGTTGCTTTACCCGGCGTATCAATTCGTGGGCTGCCTCAACATCCATTCCGTCAATATGAAAAATAGATCCCGCAGGCGCATATAAACCTTTAATGCCGGTCACGCTATGTGGTCTTACAACGGGGCGTTTGACCGGAGGGGGAAAATTCTTTGCCGTATCATCGCTTACTGGCGTTAGGGTGTGTTCCCAGTCTTCCCTGCCACCGACGATTGGTTTTGCTCCGGCATAGCAATGGTGGGCAATCAGGGGTTCCAGCTCAGTCCGGGTTTGATCATCGAGAGTGTCATACCCGGTTTGCATATCAGCAATAACCGTCTCCCCACTCTCGCTGGGTGCCTCGATACAATACAGCATAGTTGTGGCATCGGGATCTGCTTCCGCAGCACAATCGGTATGCCAGAATGCAGCGCCATTTCGATATTCGTCATTTTTAAACAGCTCACCAACATTGCCGATGATGTTCATGTCATCAAATCCAGAGACATGCATTTCAGTGAAACTATCTATCCGCGTTGTTGTTGCCCATTGGCGGCCAAAGCTTGCATATTGTTCGGTGCTGATATCTTGATCCCGAAATAACAACACCTTGTGTTTTACAAATGAATTAGTCAACTGACACAGTGTTTCCTGATCAAAACCCTTGGCAATATCAAATCCAATAACTTCCACGCCGATATTCGGATGGAGTGGATTAAAAGTAATTTTTGACATGATCTGTTTCGGAATGGGTAACAATAATTTTGTTCATCTGGATTATAATGGTTTTAGTTTAAAACAGTTGAGGCAAAAACATTTCTAGCTCAATTAAAAAGACCTGGAATATTATCGCAGTATGTACAATGCTGACCTGCACCTATCCGGTTGTGGTAATTGGCGATTCAATACCGCGTCACTATAACGTTCAGAAATTTGATCACCTGGTCACGGTTCGTGAAACAGCTGAGCTCATAGACATTAGAGATCTATGCATAGCCTGGAAGTTTAAAGAAAGGGGTTGCTTCATGGCCTATGGTGAATACAAGATTGCCCGACAGATAATTCCCGGTGGTCATGATCACGCCTATCAGGGACTGTTTCAAATTGATCCCAGGGTGTTCAATGAAATACAACGGCTAGCGCAGTATAAGAAATATGGCGATTCATGGTTCAACTACATTTACAGTATTATGCAAACAGAAAATCGTGTTGAGGAATTTACTCAAATCCTGGAGACCTTTGATCGAACCTACGGGGTAACAAATTAGAACGCTGATCTTAGGGAACCTCTGATTAGAAAATGAACACTCAATTTATAAATTTTACGAAATTGAACAATAAAACCACACCTATCTCAATGGTGCGCAATCTAATTGGCGTTTGTATACTCGGACTCATTTTTCAGGTACAAGCTCAGGAGTCCCTGGTTCCGGTCAGTATCGCCAAGGTAATATCAACGGAAATCTATGACGAAGTTCCGCTAAGTGGCTCGGTAACACCCATGCGTAGTGTGCGCTTGTCTCCCCTGGTGGATGGGTCGGTAGTTGGGTTGTCCATTGCAGAAGGCGAGACCGTCGATTCGGGGCAGACGATTTTGACGCTAGACCCAACCATGGCAAAAATTGAAGTGGACAGGGTTCGCGCCCAACTCCAGGAAATAAAGGTTCAACACCGCGAATCCATCCGTCAACGAGATGAGCTGGTCGGTCTTCGCGACACAAATGCGGTTGCCGACACCGCGATAGCCAAGGCCGAATCTGACGTCTTGCTCAACGCCGCCAGGCTTCAGCGCATCACAGCGGAATTAAAGCGCGCGGAAGAATTACTTAACCGACACGAAGTAAAAGTTCCTTTTTCAGGTGTGATCGCAAAGAAATGGGTCGAACTGGGTAGTTGGGTAGACACCAACTCAGAATTGGTCGAGCTTGTGGAAACCACTTCCCTTAAAGTTGAAGTTGCCGTGCCCCAGCAGTTTTTTTCTCAGGTTGGCATCGGCACACCGGTTTCTATAGCCTTCGACTCTTTGCCAGATGCAACCCTGGATGCAATGGTAACGACCCGAATTCCCGTAGCGGGTGAAGCGGCAAGAACCTTTCCTGTGCATATCGAGATTCAAAACCATGACCAGGTTATCGCGCCTGGTATGTCCGCCCGGGTAACATTGCAGATAAACCATAGCGATACCGCTCTGGTGGTTCCATCTGATGCCATTATTCGAGAGGCAAACGGCGAACAATCGATTTGGCGGGTTAAGATTTCAGACGGGATATCATCGGCTGAAAACATACCCATTCAAACTGGACGAAATCTTGGCGGTTGGGTAGAAGTCATTGGAATTCTCGAGCCTGGTGACAGTGTAGTTGTCCACGGCAACGAGTCGTTAACACCAGACAAAAAACTCGTGGTAACCGAAGAAATTCTACCCGCCACCTGATGTTTAAGTTTGCCCTGGAAAAACCAGTAATCGTCTCTGTGGCGATGGCCATTGTTTGTGTGTTTGGCGTGCTCGCTATTTTCCAGGTACCCATCCAGATGATTCCGGACCTAGACCCGCGAACAGTTTCGGTAAGAACGGGCTGGATAGGCGCAACACCCCAGGACATCGAACAGGAAATTCTTACCGAGCAGGAAAAATTTCTGGCACGAATTCCCGGCCTCGAGCGTATGACTTCGAGCGCCAGTACCGGGCGGGGCCGAGTTCAACTTGAGTTCCCCCATGGCACTGACATCAATGAAATCCTGATACGCGTCAGTAATGCCCTGTCGCGAGTATCCCGCTATCCTGAAAATGTGGTGGAGCCGGTGATAAGTGCAAACTCCTTTTCCAATTCTCCATTTATGTTTTTCCGGGTCATGCCCCTGGATGCCAATACAAGTAATGAAGAAATGGTCAGAAAACGAGATTTTGTCGTTGACCATGTGGGCTCTCAAATCGAACGCGTACCCGGCGTATCTGCGGTATCTGTATGGGGCGGTGCAGAGCGCCAGGTAAAAATTGCGGTGGACCCGAACAAGTTGGCTCAGCGTGGCCTGACCCTGATCGATCTGCGTAATGCCATACGCGCCCGAAACCGCGATGTGTCGGGTGGAGATTTGAGTTCAGGAAAACGCCGATATCTACTCCGCACTATTGGCAGATTCGAGTCCGTAGAGGAGGTAAACAATTTAATTGTAGCGCGGCGGGGGCAGTCCTTGATCAGGCTGGGGGATGTCGGTTCTGCGGAACTATCAAATCTCGAAGTGCGTTATTACTCTTATGCCAATGGCCGACCCAATATAACCATGGGGATAAGGCGGCAGGTTGGATCCAATGTCGTCGAAGTCATGGATGGGGTGATGGATACGGTTGCTGAGCTGAATGCGGGATTGCTGGCCCACAACGGTCTGGAAATGGAATTAACCAGCGAAGACGTTCAATATGTAAAAGATGCGATTTCGGTGGTTCGAAGGAATCTGATTATTGGCGGGGTTTTAGCAGCCCTGGTGTTATTGGTATTTTTACGATCCATCTCGGCAACCCTGGTCGGTGCCAGTGGTATTCCCATCTGCACCATCGCTGCTTTCCTAGGGCTCCTGGTAGCTGGAAGGACCATTAATGTCATCTCCCTTGCCGGGGTGGCGTTTGCCATCGGCATGACCCTGGATAACAGCATTGTTGTACTCGAAAGTATTTACCGACATATGTCTCAGGGCAAGCCTCGCTGGCAGGCTTCACTGGATGGGGTAAGGGAAGTCTGGACTGCGGTACTGGCTTCAACTCTTACCACGGTATTTGTTTTTCTACCCATTGTACTAATCCAGGAAGAAGCGGGGCAGCTGTATTCTGATATCGCGGTTGCAATATCAGCATCCATTTTATTATCCATGCTGGTTGCCATCACGGTTATTCCTGCGGCGTGTAGCCGATTTTTAAATCCGCCGGAAACACCATCAGCCAATCGCGGAATCTTTAATTCAATCGGCACCCGAGTTGCACGGAATATCATCACTTTTGTAAACTGGCTAATGCAATCTGTGCGGCGGAGAGTGGGATTGATTATTGCCACCTTCGTTATTGCGCTGGGAATAATTTTCCAACTGACTCCCAAAGCTGAATATCTTCCTGAGGGGGAAGAGCAAAAATTGTTTGCCAACATGTACGCACCCCCAGGATACAACGTTGAAACCATGCACAACATGTTTAAAAAATTTGATCCACAATTTGTCAGTCAAGTTGGCGTAGACCCAAAAATTTTTGACAGTGGGCAAAGTGATATCCCATCATTAAATTTTGTCGTCGGTTATGCCGGGGCAGAATCTATCACCTACATTCCCGAAGCCACTGACCGGGCCCATGTTTCATCGCTGATTGATGTGGTTGCCGAAAAAATGAAACCCTTTCCCGGTGTACGTTCATTTGTGTCCCGGGGGTCAATTTTTCAGGGCAATCGTGGCGGTTCTCGTAGCATTAATCTCGATATCAGTGCACCCGACCTGGAAAGTCTTTTTATCGCTGGAAACAAAGCTTATGCTATTGCAAAGCAAATTTTTGATGATCCCCAGGTTCGGTTGCAGCCATCGAGCCTGTCAATGGAACAACCCCTAATAGAAGTTCGGCCAGACTGGGAACGCGCCGCTGAACTTGGCCTCAGTGCAGACAATCTGGGTTATACCGTATCTGCATATTCAGACGGCGCCTATGTTGATGAATTTTTTCTGGATGACGCGCAGATCAACATGTATTTATATTCAACGGTTGGGGTGATCAAAAGCCCGGAGGATCTGGATAATTTGCCTCTATTTACCGAAGACGGTGGAATCGTTCCGTTGTCATCGGTGGCCAAAGTTGTAGAAACCGTCAGTACCAACAGCATTCGCCGAGTGGACGGCTCACGAACCATCACCCTTTCCATTGTTCCGCCAAGAGAAATTCCCCTGGAAGTTGGCGTGGAGAAAGTAAGACGCGAGTTAGTAGAGGCTTTACGGAATTCTGGTGAGATCGCCGATTCCGTTCGCATGCGAATTTCTGGTGCCAGCGACCGTTTAAATTCGACCAAAGAAGCGTTGACTAATAATTTTATTATTGCCATCGTAGTATCTTATTTGTTAATGGTGGCGATTTTCTCCCATTGGGGGTATCCGTTATTAATAATGGCAACGGTACCCATTGGTATCAGCGGTGGCGTAGTTGGCCTGTGGTTGTTGAACAAGATTGGCTCCGTTATGGGAAGTTTTGGGTTGGCAACTTTTAATCAACCTTTTGACATGATTACCATGTTGGGCTTTCTGGTACTGATTGGTACTGTGGTCAATAACCCAATACTGATCGTTGAACGCAGCCTGAGCAATGTTCGAAATGGTATGGCCGCACTGGAAGCCGTTGCAGAAAGCGTCCGGATTCGGCTTCGACCCATTATGATGTCCACCATTACCACTATTTTCGGACTGTCGCCATTGGTGTTTTATCCCGGGGCCGGCACTGAACTCTACCGCGGACTTGGTGCCATCGTGTTGTTCGGCCTGTTATTCTCAACAATCATTACCCTAACTTTTATGCCCGCAGCATTGTCTTTGGTGCTCGAGCTACGTGAGAACAAAAATTTTCCCGCCGTTGAGCCCGACCCACAAATCGCTTAAGAATTTTTTGAACCATAGGTTTTTAGGGCGGGGAGTAGTACCGCCACCCAACACCCATTGAATTTTGTCGTAATTTCGCGGAATTTGGTAATTATTACTTATCCTATTTACTTGCCCGCGATCTAATTGTCTAGGAGAATAGATTAATGATCAAGATCGCCATACCCGGATACCCATGTGCATGACCAAGTCTAGACAAAATGGCTACTGACGAACTCGTTCTGGTGCTCGTCGTTCTACTTGGAATCGCGATGCTGATGACGGGCATTTCTCGGAAACTTAATATCCCCCACACCATATTATTGGTCATTGTCGGGATGATCCTTGGCAAAATAGCCGAGAGCTGGTCCCCTCTTAAACCATTAGCCGAATTTCAGCTCGGCCCCGAGATCATGCTTTTTGTATTTCTGCCAGCGCTAATTTTTGAGTCGGGGTTTAGCATTGACACGCGACAACTGCACAGAGACTTACCACCCATTTTGATGCTAGCGGTACCTGCAATGCTGTTATCAACAATATTCGTTGGACTTGGAGTGTGGTGGATTCTTGATGTGCAACTTATTGTTGCATTGGTGTTTGGCGCACTAATTAGCGCAACCGACCCAGTTGCTGTGGTGGCCCTGTTCAAGGAACTGGGCGCTCCAAACCGCTTGAACGTCCTGGTTGAAGGCGAATCGCTGTTAAATGATGCTACAGCCATTGTCGCGTTCACAATTTTATTGGGATTAGCTGTAGAAGGTAGCGGAATTGGATGGTCCGACTCAATTGGTATTTTTGGGGAATTCATAAGGGTTTTTGTTGGCGGTGTAATAGTTGGGAGTTTGCTGGGGTTTGCGGTATGTGAAGTGTTATATCGGATGAAAAGCGAGTTGCCAGTGATACTCACTACATCCATTGTCATTGCCTACGCAAGTTTTGTACTCGCTGAGCATGCATTACACGTATCAGGGGTAATGGCTGTGGTTGGATCTGCAATTGCCCTAAAACGGTTTAGCACCGTCAGATTCCGCCAGGATGCGACCCACGCTATCCACAGTAGCTGGGAGGTCATTGCGCTGTCCTGTAATTCCCTTTTGTTTCTCCTGGTTGGTCTGACAATGAATCTCGAAAGTATTATCTCGATACTTTGGGCGGTATTGCTGGTTGTGGGTCTAATCCTCATCGCAAGGGCATTTTCTGTTTACAGCATCGTTCCCATGGCGACAAAATTATTTCATATACCCCGAATTAGTATGGCGGAGCGGCACATTATGTGGTGGGGCGGCTTAAAGGGCGGGCTGGCAATCGCCGTTGTGCTTTCAATTCCCGATGAACTGCCCGAGAAACAGTTTTTATTTGACCTTACCATTGGCGTTGTGCTGTTTACGCTATTGGTAAGCGCACCGACAATCAGGCCGTTAATGGAACGGCTGGGCCTGAACAAACTGACCGAGGGTGAAGAGTTGGAACTCAGAAATTCACTGATAACCGCAAGGAAAAAATCTGCGTCCTGGTTATCTGAACTTCGCGAATATTCACTGCTGCCAAAAAAAACAACCAAACACCTGTTAACCCGAATACGATTTGCCTTCGCAATCGGACTTTATGACGAAGGCAGTGAAAACCATGAGGACGATGAGTACATCGCGATTTTTCGAGCCTATCAAACCGAAAGTTCGGTATTAAAATTGTTATACGAATCAGAAGTCATTAGTCAGTATATTTATCTAAGGATGAATGACGCTCTAGAAAACATGCAGGAAGCTTTGCGAAAAGGTAAAAACGAACATAATGCACTGCGCGACAGTTCGAAAACAAGCCTGTTTGTCCAACTCGAAAATTATCTGCTTCGCTACGCCAGGGAAAAGTTGTGGCTGTCCAAGATTTTATCCAGATATCAATTTTTACGGTTGGTGCAGCAAATCGAGCGTCATCTCTCAAAAGTCATAATAAGTAACAACATCATTTCTATGTTGGAAAAACAAGATGACCTTTCGGTGTCTGCCAGGGATGAATTAATAAATAACTATAGAGCACGAAGTAAATACTATCGACACGAGCTAAAGCTCGCTAAGCGTGAATTTTCTGTATTTTACAAACACCATATCGAAAACACTGCCCACCGATCTATGGTAAATCGAGGCTGGAATCATGTAATGGAACAGCATAACCATGGAGACCTGAGCGCAAAAGGTTATAACATTATCAAACGAATGGTAGAACAGGAAATTTCAGGTATCCGCAGTGCCTGGGCAATTCATCCAAGTACAGATGAATCGGTTTCTGATTTACTGGATGAAGTGGCGTTATTTGAGGCGTTGAGCAATGAAGATTTGAATTTTGTTGAGAACAATGCAACGGCGGTTACGTTTTTAGCGGGCGACACCGTAGTGGGCGAATCTGAGCGTGGGGATAATTTTTACGTCATCATTCATGGCGATTTATCTGTACTTAAGCAGAACGAACAGGGAGAAGCGCAGGAATTAGCGAAATTCCATGATGGAGAAATCATAGGAGAATCATCCTTGCTTGAAGATCAGTCTGGCGCCCATCGTCGAAGCGCGACAATTGTTGCAATCACCCCATGCAAACTACTTCGCGTTACCCGAAAAGCTATGGTGGAAATTGTCAGCAGATATCCAGATATTAAAAAATATTTGCAAAACATTCACGACCAGAGAATAAACAAATTAGAATAAAGGTCTTAGCGTGTTCACGAATATCGCTCAGTTCAATGAAAGGGTGGTTATACCATCGGTTTATGAGAGGTTTTGGAGTGGACTGACGAACTATATAGTATGTGTTTTTCGGTTTACAAATTTACTGTATAGTGGGACCGGTTATTCCAATGTAAATCGATAAGGGTGTTGAAATCTTTAATTGACTTTACTAATTCCACTCATTTTTAATGTTCTGGGGGTTATTGTGCAAGATAAAATTCGAAGAAAGCTAATCAGTTCCACCGGCCTGGGTGCTATAGCCGGATTCGGACTACCAAAAACCTGGGTAAAGCCTGTAGTCGAAAGCGTTATGCTTCCGGCTCATGCCCAGATATCTCCATTTTCCTGTTCCATTACCGGGCAACAATCTGTTGTTACTACTAATGGAATATTCAATGGCTCGCTAGATTATCTTGTAACCAATACGGGTTCATCTGCTCTTACCAATACAACGGGCGGGATCGGTGCAGTAACAGGAATGGTTGGCTTTGCAACTGGCGGAACAGTTATCCCGGATCCGCTGAACCCTGGCAGTTCATTCAATTTTAATATAACTCAAGTTACAACTGGCGCTTGCCCAACCACTGGCGAACAAATTCGAGTCAGTTTCCAAAGCGATGAGACAAGTTGTGAGTTTATAATTGACGTGTCTTGCCAAGTGATGAATTAGCACTCAACTGTAAATACATAGGGGTTTGTGGCAACTGGAGGCTCGATAAAAACCAGGACTGTCGTCGACCACCACACAGATTATATAAATCAGCAACGTTCTGAATATCTTTCAGAATTAAGGCGCGCTGTTCTTAATTACTGAATGGAATCTGCTAATAGTTAATCTAATAAGTTTTCATCATAAGGGGATGTGGTCAACAACTCATATCCATCATCTGTAACCAGCACTTGCTGTTCGAGCTTGACCCCATTGGATTCTCTAACCGCCCCCATATAACTTTCGATGCATAGAACCATGCCCGCTTCGATTTCTCCATCATAACAATTGGGTCCGCGGAATATAGGTGTTATCCGTGGATATTCGTCGCACATGCCCACACCATGGATAATGCAGCTATAGGCATTTTGATGATATTCCTCTGGCACGTCATATGATTGCCGCTGATATTCGCTGAAACTGATTCCTGGTCGAACCAGGTTCATATTGTATTCAACCTGCTCCATCGCCAAAGTATAGAGTTGCTTTTGACGCTTGCTCGGCTTTGCCGGACCGCAGTGGAAGGTGCGCGAGATATCTGCACAATACCCCAATGGCCCAACCATGTCGGTATCGAGGCCCACCAGGTCTCCGGATTCCACTTTGCGAAGTGATGCTTCCTGACACCAGGGATTAATTCGCGGCCCGGATGCCAGCATTCTGCCATCGTGCCAGTCGCCGTCATTGGCGAAGTTGGTGTAGTTCACCAGAGCCCACAGCTGCACCTCGCTGACGCCAGGCTTTATCGACTTTTTCATCATATCAATGCCATGCTCGGCCACCGCGATGGACCATTTCATGCACTGGATTTCATCCGCGCTCTTAATCACCCTTGCGTCCTCAGACACCAGCACACCGTCAATTACTTCGAGACCACGTTTCTCCAGGGCCTGGGTAATGCTCGGGTTTACATACTCCACCGCCACTCTGCGGTTGTCGGTACCAATCTCACTGAGATAATTTACGATGTCATCCGCCAGGAGGGTTGCACTATCAGCAAGCTTTGGGCCGCCATCAAAATAACAAATTGAGCGATTAACGCGTATATCCTTAATTGTCGGTTCAGGATCATAAATACCATGTATCACCACAGGACCATCAACCGGTACAAAAAGATAAGTAGTCGGAATGTGGGATTGAAACAATGCGTAGTTTCGATAATCCGCCGCATAGCGCAGGCTTATGGGATTGACCAGCACACACATCGCCGCATCCTGTTTTCGCAATGACTGCTTTATTCGTTCCAGACGATATTGATTCAATCTTTGATGATCGATAACCGGCATTTCCCTGAACTGGGAAAGCTCGCTCCAATTATCGTTGGTCACCAGGTAATCTGGGGAATTTTTGTTCATATTTAAATTTGCTTTTACATTCTTAGAGTTATTGGTGTATTTGACCAGACAACAATCGTGTCCACGGTCTTCGATAAATTTGCAAAACGATGGTTTAGTTCACTTTTAAAGGAAAAACTGTCACCTTCTTCAAGAATATATACTTCATCTTCAATAGTGAGTTCCAGCTGACCAGATAAAACTATCCCGGCTTCTTCCCCATGATGGGCATAACTATCATCTCCGGTAGACGCTCCGGGTTCGTATCTGGAAATTCCCAGAGCCAGTTCACCATTAAGATTGGCTGATAATAAATGGTCTTGCAATCCAAGATAGTCAGTATTGGAAATAGTCGAATAAGAAAGTCGTCGGCGATTGGACTTACGAACAATATATTGTTTTTCGCTTTGAGTTTGTTCTATTTCTTCAGATTGAAAGAACCATCCAATATGAATATCTAATGCTTCGGAAATATCCTGCAATGCTGCTACAGATGGTTTGGTAATATTGCGCTCCACCTGACTCAGAAAACCCACTGATTTTCCAGTGGCCTCGGCCAGCGCTTCGAGAGTAATGTTACGAACTTTTCGAAGTTGTCGAATTTCACCCCCAAGATTTGCGAGTTGATCCTTGTCTGTTTTAGGTGGATTCATAAACCTTTTTAGTGGCGCATATTGAGAAAAGATTCATAGAAATAATGATTCACCTAACTATTCCTTAAATCGACCAGGCAGTTTTAAACCCTTCCAGTACTGCTTCTTCTACCGTTCGAGGTGATATGGCATCGCCAATGGTATGCACCTGGGCATCAGTTTCTGACAGCCAGTCAAATTGGTTATTCGATCGTGGCGCATAACAACTTACGATGGTATCAACATCTTCACAAATTATCGGTTCACCGCTGGTCATATGTTGAAAAAATGCGGTTCCGCCCTCAGCGCCGTAAAATCGAGCGAACGGCACCATTTCAACCTCCAGCTTATGCAGGTCTCCAATCCATTGATCACGAACGATTCCCTGAATGGATTCTCCGGCAACGCTGCCGCCACTCATCAGACGCACATGGTGACCCTGGCTGGCTAACTGATGGGCCAGCCCCAGTCCGGACCAGTCACAGGCCCAATCCGCAATGACCACCCGTTGTCCAATTTTCTCCTCCATAGAAATAGCCTCCCAGGAATCGATTAAAACTACGCCATTTACTTCCACATCGGGTAAACGTGGAAGTGCGCCTGTGGCCACAATTATTGAATCAGGGTTGATTTGGTCAAGTATTTCTTTGGATATATCACAATTCAGATTGGGCTCGATGCTGTGGAACTTCAGTTCGTTAATCAGATTTGTTGTAACGCCACCAAATTCCGCCCTACCCGGTAATTTCTCTGCAAGATTTACCTGTCCACCCAAATTGTTACTCTGCTCGTAGAGATGAACACGATGTCCCCTCTCGCTCGCCGTCACCGCTGCTTTCATTCCAGCCGGACCTCCGCCCACTATGACTATGGTTTGAGGATTTGGTGTCTTTTCATCGAGTTTGAATTCAGTTTCTCGACCACTCACCGGATTCTGGATACAGGAAACCACATGGTGGGCGAGGCGATGGCCGACGCAGGCCTGATTGCAGCCAATGCAGGCGCGAATTTCATCGCTACGGCCACTGGCAAACTTGTTAACAAATTCGGGATCGGTAATTAAAGCCCGGGCCATTCCGATCATGTCTGCTTTTCCCAGAGCAAGAATTTCCTCGGCGATTTGCGGTTGATTGATTCGCCCCGCAACCAGAACCGGTTTGGATATCGCCTCTTTCAATCGCGCCGCATCGTCAGCCACGAAAGCATTAGCGATAGCCATTGGCGGAAAAACGTGAATCCACCCCGCAGGCGTAGAAGTTGAACCCGAGATAACACTGAAATAATCAAGGTGATTATCTTTTTCCAGAGCCTGACAAATTTTTATCATGTCCTCCCCTGCCAGTCCATTTTCGATTTTCTCATCCAGGGTTACCCGTATCCCTAAGGTTTTAGAGTGGCCAATTTTTTGTCTGGTTCGACTGATAATTTCCCGAAGCATGCGCATGCGATTTTCGAAACTGCCACCGAATTCATCTTCCCGATTATTGGTATAGGGATTTAAAAACTGGGATATGAGGTAGCCCAGGCTAGCAAGAATCTCGACGCCATCGAGTTCAGCATCGCACAGCCGACCGGCAGCATCCACATAGCTCTCGATGATTTCCCAGACCATGTCGTTAGGCATGGGAACAGAAACCACTCGATATCGCTCATCTGGAATATCCGAAGCAGAATAAGTCAATGGTTTCGACCCATCGTGGCTGAGGCGTACCGCGCGACCGGCATGAAACAATTGGCCGAAAACCGGGGTGCCCAGTTGTCGACAGGCCTTCCCCAGATTTTTCATTCCCGGAATAATGTCGTCACTGCCAGCGTAGAGAAATGATTCTTTATAACCATAACTCGGATGCAAAGTCATACCTTCGAGAATAATCAATCCAGTCCCGCCCCTGGCCCGAGCCTGGTGATAGGCAATGAGTTCATCGGTGACCACACCATTGTGACCCAGGGTGGTGCCGTGGGGTGGATTGAATACCCGATTTGGCAATTCCGTTGGCCCTAATGCAATGGGTTGTAATAAGTTCTCAAACATGGGTTTTGAAAATAAATTTGCTGGTTTGATCTATTTTACTTGCTAATATGAAAATATATCACTATATTTTCATATTAGTTAAATTATTCTCGATTATTTCACATATTCGACTTCTTCCATCATCATGAATAAACAAGTTAACCGATCTGAATTCTTCGATGAAAACCTTGTTGATCGCCTTAACAAACCAACAGCAGACGGCTCCGCCCTGCCCAATGCTGCCTATACCAATCCGGAATTTCATAAGTTTGAGCAGGAAACTGTGTTTAGAAAAACCTGGGTTTTTGCAGGATTCGCCCACCAGCTTATAAATCCCGGTGACATGCTACCGGTGGAGATTGCCGGCCGCCCCATCGTTCTGGTCAAAGATAACGATTCAAAGGTTCGTGCCTTTCACAATGTCTGCCGTCACCGCGGGGCGAAGTTGGTCAACGAAACCAAAACTGCGAGCAAATCATTTGTCTGCCCCAATCACTCCTGGAGTTACAGCCTGGAAGGGAAATTATTAGCTCGACCCCATTTCTATGGCGGCGAAAAACATGATATTAATCGGTCAGACTGTCATCGAGCAGATCTGGTTGATGTTCGGTGTGATATCTGGCATGACTGGGTATTTGTCAATCTGGATGGCAATGCAATGGATCTGGTGGATTATATTAAACCTATCACCGACATACTGGATGGCTATGATTTCAGTGAGCTGAATTTTTGCGAAGCGTTAGAGTTTGACTTAAAAGCAAACTGGAAACTGGCTATCGAAAATTTTATCGAGCCTTACCATGTATTTTCCTGCCACCCCTGGCTGAATTCATTTGTCAGTATGGCAGAGCGCGATCCGCCGACATTTATCGACCATGTGCTTACTTGTGGATACGAATTTCAGAAGACGGATCCGGCTCGGGGAGAAGGCCTGCCCTATTTCCCAAATCTGCCAAAGGACAAGCAAAATCGTGGAGACTGGTTTGTACTGTTTCCGAATTTTGCTTTCGAAATTTTCCCAGATCAGGTCGATGTTTTTATAGCCACCCCAAAGGGGATGGATCAGTGTCGAGAAACCATTGCGCTTTATTTTATTGGTGATGGCGTAAGTGCAGATAGATATAAAACCGGGAGAGACAACGTAACTCAAAACTGGCACGACCTGAATCTAGAAGACATTGGCATCATTGAGCGCATGCAGGCCGGGCGCTCGTCAGATGGGTTTGATGGTGGTGTGTTATCGCCTTACTGGGATCCGGTGCTGCAGCATTTCGCAAGACTGGTGTATAACACCATGGACGACATGGACAACAAGGACAGCCCGAATTCATGACAAACATGCGCGCCGTCCTGCTCACCGGACACGGTGGCCTGGATAAACTGAAATATCACGAAAGACTGCCCCGCCCTGTACCAAAAGAAGGACAAGCACTAGTTCGGGTCCACGCATGCGGATTAAACAATACCGACATCAATACCCGAACCGCCTGGTATTCCAAAGGCGTGGAACAAGGCATAACTGAAGATGCGGTTATTGGCGGTTATGAAAGTTCTGATGACGCAGATGGCAGCTGGGGCAATCATCAAATTGGTTTTCCCCTGATTCAGGGTGCGGATGTTTGCGGTGTGGTTGAAGAAGTATCTGGAACCACGCATTCAGAACTGATTGGCAATCGTGTCATGATCGATCCTTGGTTCCTCGATAAAAATAACCCTGATGATTTTTCCAAAGCCCGATACTTTGGTTCCGAAGTTAACGGCGGCTATGCAGACTATGCTTTGGCACCGATTGAAAATGTCCATGTTATTAGCAGCGAATATAGCAATGCTGAACTGGCGACATTTGCCTGCGCCTACGGCACAGCAGAGAACCTCATAAGTCGAGCAAATTTAAGTGCAGGCGAAATTATAGTTATCAGTGGCGCATCGGGCGGGGTTGGATCAGCGGCCATTCAACTTTCAAAATTCAGGGGCGCAAAGGTAATTGCGATATCAAGTGCAGGAAAAGAAAAAACGCTACGGGAACTTGGCGCAGACCACGTTGTCGATCGCAGCAACCCTAAGCTGGAAAGCGAGATTAAAAACCTGTGCGGGGGTCACGCCGATGTTGCCGCAGATGTAGTTGGCGGCGAAACATTCTCGCTATTGATTAACTGCCTTCGACAAGGTGGCCGATATTCAACATCGGGCTGCATATCTGGGCCCATGGTGAATTTTGATTTGCGAAAACTGATTTATCGGGACTTGCAATTAACCGGGGCCACAGTCATTCCCGCTGGGACATTTGCCCGACTGGTGCAATACATCGAGTCCGGAAAATTAAAACCCGTACTGGCGGAAACCTGGCCACTCAAAGACCTGGATAAAGCCCAAACTGCTTTTATGAAAAAAACCTATATTGGCAATATTGTAGTAACTATGGAATAACTCAACTTATATTAAACAGCGATGAAAATAACCAAAATCTCACTTTATCAGAAATCACTAAAATATGGCCGGGGTGCTTATGTCTGGGGCCGGGGTAATGTTATCGAAGTCGGGCTATCTACTATCGTTGTCATTGATACTGATGCGGGAATTTCCGGCTGCGGCGAATTTTGTCCATGCGGTGACAATTACATGGTGGCCCACAGTCAGGGTACAGAGGCTGTAGCACGGTTACTTGGGCCAAAATTACTGGGACAAGATCCGAGACAAGTCTCCCGCATAGAACAGTTTATGGACAACACCGTCATGGGGCATGGTTATGCCAAGGCGCCTTTTGATGCCGCATGCTGGGACATTCTCGGCAAAGCAAGCAGCCAACCGGTTTGGATGTTGCTCGGTGGTAAATTGATAGATGGCGCACCGATGTATCGCCCCGCCCCGCAAAAAGAGCCCGATGAAATGGCCAAAGAACTGGAGTTATTACGTTCTGATGGCTATCGTCAATTTCAAATTAAGGTAGGCGGAAACTGGCGTACCGACATCGAGCGCATACACGCCACGGTTTCGTTATTAAAAGCCGACGAAAAAGCATTGGCCGACGCCAACCAGGGCTGGCATGTAGACGAAGCATTGAAAGTTGCCCGGGCAACCCGGGACCTGGATTACATCATGGAACAACCCTGTCACAGCTATGAGGAGTGCCTCCAGCTTCGACGAAGAATTGATCGTCCGATGAAACTGGATGAGTGTATAACTGGCATGCACATGGCCCAACGAGTGATAAACGACCGCGCAGCAGAAGTCGTTTGTCTGAAAATCTCAAACCTGGGCGGACTTTCTAAAGCCCGTCGGGTGCGGGACTTTCTTATCGATAATCGCATGCCGGTGGTAGCCGAAGACACCTGGGGTGGAGAGATTACCACGGCTACCCTGTCCCATCTGGCCGCATCAACGCCACCTGAATTTCTGGTCAACACCACCGATCTGCACAGCTACAATGTCGAACCCACGGGAACACCAGCACCAGTCACCCGGGATGGAAAATTATTTGTATCAGACAGCCCAGGACTCGGTGTTGAACCGGATTACGAAAGCCTCGGTGCGCCCATTGCCCAGTATCAGATTTAGTTTCAGGTCTAATTTTCGATCTGGCTAATTACGCACAATTCGATTTTCAGGATCGTATAAACAGGGCTCGCAAACCATAGCGTCTATCAGGTCACCGAGAATTAATACCTTTAGCTGACTGCCTGGTTCGGACAATTCCGGGTCAATAAATGCCATAGCCAGGTTTTTGTTAACCCGGTGTCCCCACGCTGCGGATGTAATAGTCCCAATGACCTGGTTATCAACCATCACCGCATCCTGGGGTTGAGGAACAACCTTGTTACTTTCAATCTGTAATAACACCCGTTTCTTTTTTAACCCCAAATTCAACTGCGCTTGCAGCCCCGTCTCACCCACAAACGTTTTGTCCATATCTACAAATCGCTCCAGACCGCTTTCCATCGGATTAAATTCGGTGATTAAATCAGACTTCCAGTGAGCATAGCCTTTTTCCAGGCGCATGGATTCCACCGCATAATTACCAAACTGGGTCAGCCCCAAAGATTTGTCCGCGTCGCCTGCGACCCTAAGGGCTGTGTAGGCAGCAAGCAGCTGCTGGTTAGGGATATGCAACTCCCAGGCAAGTTCACCTGAAAAACTAACCTTCATAGCCATACATTGTGTATGGCCGATAAAACAGGATTGCACCGACATCCATGGAAAGGCTTCCCGGGACCAGTTGATGCGGGGGGATACGGTTTCAAGTAGCTTCCGTGAATTTGGTCCAGCCACCACCAACGCGGTGATATCATTGGTCAGGCTCTGGATTTTTATCCCGCTGTCTCCGTCATTATCGCCAGGCAAGTGTTCGAGCAACCAGTCACGATCATGGTATTCTGCCGCTGCCGCTGACCCGTACCAGAAATGGTCGGTTGCAATCATGGCCAGGCTGGCGTCGATTAAGACATTACCTTTTTCGGTTAGAAAATAGGCGAGGCCAATTTTCCCCGGATCTTTAGGCATACGGCTACAAGTCAGACCAGCTAACCATTCAGCGCAACCCGCCCCGGTTATCTCATATCGATTAAATCCGCACAGCTCAAACATTCCCACACCATTGGTTAACCCTTTCACTTCCCCAGCAACCACATCCTGCCAGTTTGGAATTCGAAAACTATGATCCTCAATGAAACCTGGTTCGGGTTTAAAATATGCCACCCGCTCCCAGCCATTAACCACGGTGAATTCTGCGCCCTGATCTTTCAGCAACTCGTATAGCGGCGTGGTTTTTGCAGGTCGCCCGGCGCTGCGATGCTCATGGGGTTTATGCCATTGAAATTCGTGCTGGTAATCTTCGATGGCTTTTAATGCGGTGTATTCCTGGTTGGCATGGGCGGTTATGCGCCGCGGATCAAATTGCCAGATGTCCCATTGGGCTTCACCGTGAACCATAATCTGTGCCAGCATTTTTCCATATCCACCCCCTTCTCCGATTCCCACCCGCAGTCCATTCATGGAATAGGCATTGGCGACACCGGGCAATTTTCCAATTAATGGCCCGGCATCTGCTGCATAGGTGATGGGGCCATTGATTACAGATTGAATTCCCACCTCTTTCAAGCAAGGCAAGCGTTTGAACACCGCTTCGAGTTTCGGCAAGCAGCGATCCAGATCATCTGGGCACAATGCATTAGTGAAACTGGGATCGATACCATCCAGACCAAATGTCTTGCAGTCGTATTCGTATACGCCAACCAGTAAACCGTTTTTTTCCTGGCGCATATAAAACGTATCTACCGGACACCTGACCATGGCAACGCGCGCTTCCAGGCTTTCAAGCTCGGCAATGGCTTCGGTGACAAAGTACATGTGTTCCATGGAAACCACCGGATACTCAACGTCGATCATCTTGCCAATTTCATTGACCCGATATCCGCAAGCATTAACAATATATTCACATGTGATATCGCCGTTTTGGGTATGGACGATCCATTCCTTATTGGGTTTGTGGGTCAGCCCGATCACCGGATTGTGTCGGTAAATCTGCGCGCCGGCATTACGGCAGCGTCGCGCCAATGCCTGGCACAATTGCGCCGGATCGATATCGCCGTCCAGCGGGTCCCATAGCGCTCCGATGATTCCGTCAGTGTTTAGCAGTGGATTGTGTTGTTTGGCCTGTTGCGGGGAAATAATTTCGAAATCTACGCTCATGCACTTGGCCAGGGATATAACGTGGAGACAGGCATCCATTTGAGCCTGATCTTGAATCAGACGCATGCCGCCCACCGCATGATGATAATTTATCGGATAGTCGGGATCCTCTGCGAGTTCCTTGTAAAGCGCGATGGTATAACTTCGCAAACCAACCAGCAGTTGATTGGGTGCCACATTGGGACATTGAGCCGCGGAATGCCAGGTTGTCCCCGAGGTTAATTCATCGCGTTCTACCAGAACGACATCGGTCCAGCCTTCCTGAACCAGATGGTAAAGGGTGGAGCATCCACCAATACCACCACCGATGACCACAACCCGCGCATGAGATTTCATATATAAAAATGAATAGCCTATTTGCCAGAGATGAAAAGTTGCCTCTGACGCTAATTAAACTTCCATATCTCATGTTCAACATCTACCGATTTGTACAATCTCGACGCCAGAATTCTATCCAGCCAGTTTCTGAGTGACCCATGGGACTCGGCGAACCATTGCGGCTCTACGGTTGAGTGTTGCTGGATAAAAGGGAAAATTGCAATATCCGCCACGCTCATTTCATTGCCGCATAAATAGTCCTGATTACTTAAACTCGCTTCCAGCAGATTAAGAAAAGACTCCGCGTCCTGACGATCTTTGATTTGAGAACGATCAGGATAATCCTTTGCATAACGATAATAATAAGAATAATCGCCAAAATCTCCATCATTTAACGCCACCAGGTCCTCGGATTTTTTCAGGGCGAAATTATTTTCCCCCACCCAGTTGTCCGGATCATATTCACCCATGGCCCACTTGATAATATCCCAGCTTTCATCAATAACCCGGCCATCATCAAACACCAGGGTGGGTGTTGTAGCCTTGGGCGAGGCTTTAATCATTGAAGGTGGCTTGTTATCAAAGTCAATTTCTCGATGTTTCACATCGATACCCGCATAGTCCAAAGCCATGCGCGCACGTAACACATAAGGACATGTATCGTTGGCATACAATATGGGTAACTGATTTGAATTCATTCGTTTTATTTTCCTTCTGAAATCGTAATATAGCGTTGCTCGAGCATCTCCTGTTGTGCAATAGCCTCTGGAGCCAGGTCGTATTCCGGAAGCACTTCTGGGGCGAAGTGATTGTAAGTATCTTCGCCGCGTACAAGGATGGCACTATCGCCATCATCCTTGGTTTGCCTGACGTGGGTTGCCAGATACTGAACATTCAAGCCAATACGACGATCATCACTGCAATTGGGCATTGACGCGTGCAGGGTCCAGCCGTGATGAAACGACCCCTGACCGGGACGCAATTTACACATCACCGATTCATCTTCTGCAACATCGGTAACGGTTTGTCCGCTGTAAAGCACATTGTTTTCATCATCGGTCAGAGTATGCTGTTTTTGGCCCCCTAGGTGACTGCCCGGCAACATGCGCATACATCCACTTTCCCGAGTAGCCGGGGAAAGTGCCAGCCACATGGAAACCTGATCATCACAATTGAGTCCCCAGTATGTTAAATCCTGATGCCAGCTGACATGGGATGTTGTGTGAGGCTCCTTAACGATATAGGTAATGTTGTAAAGCAAAATATTTGGGCCGATCAAGCATTCCACAAAATCAAGAATCTTTGGATCTGTAGCAAGTTCAAATGGCGATTTCAAAATGGTGTGGATTTTTGGTTTATAGTGCAACAATCCAACTTTGGCTTCTGCAGATTCCATCACCTGTCTGTGCGCCAATGCGGTTTTGGAATCGATAACATCTACCGAGGACACAAATCCATTTGTTTGGTATTCAGTTTTAAGAATTTCGATGTTCATAATCGTCGCTGAGCAATGCCTGGACAGATAAAATTAGATAGATGATTCGGATTCTACTCCGATCTCAATCCGAAATACCATGGTGTGTATGCCTATCGCGTTGTTGGCAACTTATATACAATCTGCGCTGAAACTTGAATGAAAGCCCATAACAATTGACTTGAATGACTGACCTTCGAACCTTTTACCCCAAAATTGAGCCTTTCCATACTGGAATGCTCGATGTTTCCCATGGCCATAAGATCTACTTTGAACAAAGCGGTAATCCCAAGGGCAAACCAACGGTTTACCTTCACGGCGGTCCCGGCGGTGGTAGCAATTCACTGCAGCGCCAGGTATTTGACCATGAGAAATATCATGTTATTTTATTCGATCAACGAGGATGTGGTCGAAGTACACCTTTTGCGTCTCTCGAGAACAATACAACCTGGGACCTGGTTAATGACATGGAAAGCTTGCGACTACATCTGAAAATTGATCGCTGGCAGGTTTGTGGCGGCTCCTGGGGCAGTACACTGGCCCTGGCTTATGCAGAAACCCATCCGGATAAAGTAAGTGAACTGGTACTACGCGGTATTTTTGGTTTGAGAAAGGCCGAAATAGACTGGTACTATCAGGGCGGTGCGTCGAGGATTTTTCCCGCGGAGTGGCAAAAATTTTTGCAACCCATCCCCGAATCTGAACAACACGACCTGGTGGATGCTTATTACCGGCGACTGACCGGTGATGACAAGAAAGCGCAACTCCAAGCCGCAAAAGCCTGGAGCATGTGGGAAGGCAGCACCATTAATCTGATCCAGCGCCCGGAGCAGATCGCCCATTTTGGCAGTGAGAAATTTGCCATTGCATTTGCCCGAATCGAATGCCACTACTTTATCAATAAAGGATTTTTAGAAACCGACAACTGGTTAATCGATAATGCGCCAGTATTAAAAGACATTCCAACGGTCATCATTCAGGGACGCTACGACGTTTGCACTCCAGTAGTAACCGCCTGGGATCTGCACAATGCCCTACCCGATGCTGAATTTATAATTATCCCCGACGCCGGTCATGCTTTCAATGAACCCGGCATCGCTGACGCACTGGTTCGGGCAACGGATAAATTTGGCCATTGAATCAGTCTGCATCCCGTTGAAAAAGTTTGATTAAATATGCCCATTAAAACATGTTAAGGCCTGAACAACTGACTCAACTCGATGACCAGGGGTTTCTGGTATTGCCCGACTTGTTCTCAGTTGATGAAGTCGCTCTGATTCAATCGAGATTACCGGCATTGTTTAGCGATGGCCACCCTGGAAATATCATAGAGAAATCATCGGGTATCGTACGCACTTCCATGGGCCTGCACCTTCGTGATGATTTGTTTTCTGCTCTGGTGCGGCACCCACGACTGATTGCGCCTGCGCACCAGATACTAATTGAGCCAATTTATATTCAACAGGTCAAGGTCAATGTTAAAGCTGCATTTACCGGGGAGCACTGGCAATGGCATTACGACTTTGCCACCCATCATCGCGAAGACGGTGTGGACCAGCCTCTGGCCTTGAATTTACATATTTTCCTGGACGACGTTTCCGAATTTAATGGTCCGCTGTATTTTATTCCGGGATCACATAAACAAGGTATCGATCAGGCCTGGCTTGATGACAAATCAACCAGTTATCCATTGTGGATTGTTGATAATGGTATTGTTACTGATTTGGCAAATCAAAATGGAATAATCTCCGCCACTGGAAAAAAAGGCACCGCATTGATTTTTCATGACACCCTACTCCATGCTTCGGGAAACAATATCTCACCCTGGGACCGATCTATTTTTTCCCTGATTGTGAATCCGGTTTCGAATGCCTACACAAAAACAAACCGGCCCGACTATAAGCATCACAAAGATCTTTCACCGATAATTGTGGGAAAAGATAACTGCCTGTTTAATTTATAAGCATTAACTAGCTACTCTTAAACATTCATTCTGGCTTTTGCGCCAGAGCAATAGTATCGGTGACGTCGGAAATCGCTTTTTTTAATTCATTTTGTACCTGGTCGAAATCATCGGTAAAGGGCAAATTATCAATTAGGCCCTGCAATTTTCCCTGGGCCAGCCACGCACTGTGTCTAGCAAGCTCTGTAACAATTCCGGGCTCGCCGTATCGGGGCATGTCGTGCTTTGAGGTTGGGTCAGGGAACGATACATTGTTGGATACGAGGCCGGGAATCATGGTTATTCGATCCGCAGGCTCGAGTAATCTCGCTGCACGATGAACCACCATATTACCCTGTTGAAAAATAGCATAGCCCGCAGCCGGGAAGTGGGTTTTGATTACCCTTTCCTCAGCCAGCTCTTCGGAGATGCCGTAACGAACCTGATGCACTTGCAAATCAAACATCTCAGCAATTTCAAATTTGGTGCCGCGAAAATATTCGAAATTTCCGCCTTTCATCCCCACAGGATCACTAACCATGATGACATAATCAAATCCAATACCATCATAATGCCAGGTGTCAACTGCCTTGCTGATATCGTCAGGGGCATAGTTGATATAAACCTGCTGGGAGGGCATGGAATGAGGCGCCAGGGGAGTGCCAGCAATTTTTGACATATGTTCGAGGATCACAGGACAGGCACACAGATCTCTCAAAAATTGCGAGCGATAAACACCACCGGCTAAAAAGCTGGGAACCCGGCTAGATCCTGGATTATCCGAACGTTTGGTTTTTAAGCCGCTTGCAATGTGATGCAAATCTCTAACCCCTTTGTCGGATAACAGCCTAAAAGGTGACGTCACCGCAACCGCAGAGGCGCAGCTGTCTATAACCGATTGTTCATATCCAAATTCTTCCAGAGACCAAATCTTATCGGGCAACTCCAGCTCGAGATGAATTTCTGGATCATAGGTAATGCCGTCTTCGATACAGAAATATCCTTCTGGCAATTCACGGGGAAACTCGGGTGCAGATGTTAGCATTGGACACCTCAGGCGAAGAGTTTAATTTGCTTGCAGATTTTATAACTCGGCTGTCTAATTGACAAACAAAAAATTACACATTGATCAGCGATGCTAACACTGGAGCCAGCTTAATTATGAAATTATATTTAGTCCGTCACGCCGAATCGGCTAACAACGCTCTGTACTTCGGGACCGAAGAAAGGATGGGGCGCAGCCCAGATCCTGAAATCACTGAAACCGGGCACAAACAATGTGAAAAGCTGGCACAGCATTTTACCGATCCCCGGGCAGAACCCCGACAACATCCTTTTGACGGCAATGGCAAAACAGATTTTGGCTTAACCCATATTTATTGTAGCCTGATGATTCGATCAATGTTGACTGCCGATTATCTGGCAAAAACATGCCAACTATCGGTTAGCGCCCTTGAGGATCTTTTTGAAAAAGAAGGTGTATTTGAATTCGATGAACAGGGAAATAAAATTGGACTGCCGGGTAACAATCGAGAATATTTCGAATCCCGATTCCCGGAAATTGCGTTGCCTGAATCCATAAATCCTGAAGGCTGGTGGAATCGCCCGGTCGAAACCGAAGACGAATTTGTACTGCGAACAAAAATTTCGATGAAAAGAATACGGGATTGGCATGAACACACCGAAGACTGTGTGGCTCTGATTGTCCACGGTGATTTTATAGATCAGTGTATAAATGAATTGATGGGGATACAAAGAAATACCACCAATTATGAAAATGACTGGGTAGCAAACTGGGTATTTCATAATACGTCAATATCGCGAATCGATTTAAAAAACGGCAGCAACAATGTGGTTTATCTGAATCGAATTGATCATTTAACGACAGAATTAATAACTTGGTAGATGCGGTTGGAACCAAAATTTTTTATTCTTAACTTGTGCAACCTGGAACAATTACTAATTCCAGTTTATGAATACAATCTTATCGATTTCATAATAGACAACAAACCATGACTGATTCATCACCGCCAGCCCTTGCGAGGCATCTCGACGACTATGACTGGGATTACATACCCGGTGAACGAGGCAAGGAAAATGTTATGCGCTGGAAAACTCTGATCGGAAATCAATTAACGGATACCCGAGCCATTTCCTTTGGGATTGTGGAATTACCATCTGGAACGAAACTAGATCCACACTTTCATGCTGAGCACGAGGTTTACTATGTCTACAAAGGTGAAGGCGAAGTATTGCTCGACGACCAGATCGTCGCAGTTAAACCTGGCTCGGTTCTATTTGTGCCCGGCGACTTGAAACATGCCGTGCGAAACCATGGCAAGACCACCCTATGCATGATGTGGATTTTCCCATCAGACAAATGGGTAGATATTGAATATCACATGTTGGATGAAACCTTCTGATCCAGATTGCACAATGTTTTACTAATCAGGATGCTGAAAATTCAATTAACTTCGTCCGGTTTTGCAATATTTGTTGACAGGCCAGCGCGGCTTCTTTCCCTTTGACCTTGAAGTGCTCATAGAAAAATTGTTGATGCTCGACCTGATCGTTAAAGTGATGGGGTGTGAGTACCACGGATAGGATTGGTATCTCGCTTTCCAACTGAACCTGCATCATGCCATCGAGCACGGTTGAAGCAACAAAATCATGGCGATATATTCCGCCATCTACAATTAAACCTGCCGCGATAATTATGCTGTATAAACCTGAATTTGCCAATGTTTTACATTGCAATGGAATTTCCAGGCTTCCGGGAACATCAAAAACATCAACGTCATTTTCGAATAGTTCGAAAGGTTTGATATTGTTTAAAAATGAAATACGGCTTTGCTCAACGATTTCCTGGTGCCAGTTGGCCTGGACAAATGCCAGTTTCTTACCTGGCGGTAAACCGTTTTTTAGAATGGGTTTGTTCATGTGATTCTCCCAAAATAATAGTCATTATTCGAGGCAGAACCTAAAGGATAAATACAGCAGTCAACTTTCTTTTTAATCAAAAAAGTCGATTTACCAATTTACCCTGGACAAGGTTTATTCTCTTCCATCCGGACTATACCGTCGGCTTCGGATTCACACCGAATCTGCTGACCTTCTCCTCAAAACCAATCGAAAAGAAGCGCTCGCGGGCTCAAGCAAATGCTTTTACCGCCGGTGGGGAATTTCACCCCGCCCCGAGAATATGCCGATATTTTAAATCGACGACTCGAGTATATTCTATTTTTTCGGGGATATCATTTATTTTGGTTTTCGTGGATGATATTCCAGGCCACAGCAAACAGTATCAATCCACCACCGATCCAGGTAAATTTGGTTGGAATAGATGAAAATACCAGCCAGGCCCACACCGGTGCCAGTGGTGCCTCCAGGGTACTAATCAGAGCGGACTGGGAGGCCGGGATTAATCGCACACCTTCGATCATAAATATTGTCGCCGCAGCAAATACAACGCCAAATGCAACCAGAAGCATCAAGTCCTGGGCGCTGACATTTAAGGGTGAGGACAAAAACCAGCTCATAACCACATGAATCACCGCCGATAGCACAACAGACAATACCATGGGCTTATTAGGATATTTTCTGAAAAGCACCACCAGGGCTGCCATACCTAATGACATACAAATTGCCAGAAAGTCGCCGTATAAATTACTTTGTCCAAATGATCCAGCGACCATGACGGCCACTCCAACCATTGCGATCAAAGCTGCTATCAAAGTTACCCGAGTTGCTTTTTCGCCAATCATAATCCAGGCCATCACGGCAGCTATAAACGGCACAACAGCATAGATCATGGATACATTGGCGATGCTGGTATATTTAAATGAACTAATAAAACAAATTGTCGCCGCACCACCGATGATGGTCGCCAGCCATCCGGGCAACCCCAGGTCCTGAAATTCCCTGACAATGCCGGTTTCACTTTTTATCGCTATATAAATCGTCAATGCGACTATGGAAAAGACCCCTCGCCAGAATAAAATAGTCCACACATCTGCATCTATTCCTTTGGCAAATAGGCCAACCGTGCTCCACACAATTGCAGAGACCACAACCAGGGTTGTCCCCAGCACAGGTTTGGAAATAATCATAGTCAAGATTTTTTCCAGTCTCCATCTTTATTCCACCAGCGGTGGGGGTTATCAGAATCATCCAGACCTTTACATTCGCTGCGCAATACTTCCTGAACGGTGATTACTGGTTCGTAGTAACTATGCACCGCATAGATTGCTTCAATAACCTGATTGAGTAAGATCTCGTCCCGTGGAATGTAAAAAGTCATTTTATCGACATCGGGCCGCTTTCTGATTTCGTCCTCGGCCCCGGTGGGTGTGCCCTCCCCCGGCCGATAATATTCCTGACCACTGGCAGATCGATAGCCATTTTTATCGGTATTGCCCTGGACCAGAGGTGCTACTTTGGTCACTTCGTCAAACACTCGATCCAGATCTTCTATAGGCGCAAGAAAGGTGACTTGCCAAAGCGGTTGCATGGTAATAGGCCTGGTTTCAAACCCGCGACTGATAATACTTTCCTTCATATTGCTGTCCTGAGAATTGTTGGATGAGATAAATTTAATAACACTTTGGTTATGAAATTAACATTTGAGCACAGCACTACTGACAACGTATTGTCAGTAGAAAAATTGAGATATTGAGAACCTTATTCTTGTTTGCTTAACCAACTATCCAAGAATTTCTGATGATTTCCAGAAAATATAATATCTAAATTTTCGATCTCCGTTACCCTGTCGATTCGAAAATTCCGATAATCATTCCGATGCTCACACCAGGCTCCGATCATTTCACATTCTATGAAATAGCCGATTGCCAGAGGCCAAATAATTCTTTGGGTGTGATTTCCGTCAGCATCCTGGTAAGTAATCTTTAGTTTAAATTGTTGACGGATCGCCTTTCTAACCTCTGGCAAAGAAACAACAGCCGACTCCCTTGGCCCGTATTTTGAGACGAAGAATGCTTTTTTCCCACTGAATGATTTCCCTGAAGTAGTGGAACGGCTTACTGAATTTGAAGAAAATGAAGTATTAACCTTATCCATTATGCTTTTCGCAGCACCATGTAATCCTTTATCGCTGGTCCGGCTCAACATTGCGAGCCCAATAACCAGGGCTTCCATCTCTTCTTCATTAAACATCAGCGGTGGCAGGTCATAGCCGGCACGCATGACATAACCAACCCCAGCCGCCCCTTCTATGGGAATACGACTGGCCTGCAATGCTGCGATATCGCGATAAATTGTTCTGGTGGTAACCTCCAGCTGTTGCGCAATTTCCAGAGCGGTAATTGGCCTGGTGCAGGCGCGTAAAATCTGAATTATGTCGAACAGGCGATCAGCTCTACGCATAATCAGTATGAAATCGAATTTGTAAAATTAATTGAAACTTGATTTTACTGACGACAAGATATCGGCGAAATTTTATCACCTGCTAATTAAAACTTTATTTTTTGACCAGACTTATTTGGCGCCCTGCCCAATCTGGTTTCTCAGCAAGTTCTGCTTCACTAAACTTTCTCTGCACGCTATCGGGCATGGCTGCGGTTCGACCCGCGCGAGTATCATAATGCAAAAACATGAACTCAGCAGTTGCGCATACGTTTCCATCAACAACCATTTGATGGGCGAACCAGAGTTTTTTTGGATCCGATCCAAGGATCATGGTTTCAATTTCCATATCTGAACCCTTTTTAACTTCACTCAAATATCGTAAATGGGTTTCCACGGTATACATCGCGCAACCGGTTTGATCGAAATACTCGCCACCGCTAACCCCAAAATGGTCCTGCATTTTCCAGCTGGCATTTGAAAACGGTACCAGATAATAGGCCTCGTTTAAATGACCGTACAGATCGAGCCATTGATCCTGAACCGACTCAGAATGTAGTTTTAGAATTGTCATATTTTTGCTCAGCGATTAAATTTACCTGATTGGTTATAAAGTATTCGCATTGAACATTCAAATTGTTTTGTCCCAGTCCTCCCAGGCCAGTGTTTTTCCATCAAGAGCTCTTCCAGGGTAGACTGGATTAACAAACGGCCAGCAATCTTTTATCCAGTTTTGAACCGTATTAAATAAATATTCATCGAGACCGGTTTCACTTTCTGACTCTCGGACCCACATCGATATCTCTACATCATATTCAGAACCTTTACAGGGATAAATATACATACAACCCAGCACCTGGCTTTCATCGAGTTTCACCACGGTATATGCAAAAGAAGTTCGTAGCTGGAATTCCGTTTGATGCCATCCCATTTCAATTCTATTCTGCTCCAACGTTAATCCGAGAGGCCATTTTCCGTCTGGACGAAATATTGTCCTTAGTCGTGTTTCACTGGACATCACCGCGTCATAATCTTTTTCAACATCATCGATGGTTAACATGCGCAATCGCATACGCTCACTTTCTAGAACTTCGGGAACAATAAAATCGTCGGGCACAATGGGTGAGTTATACATTTGCGTATCTCCAAAAAATTATTTGTTTGCGATATACCGCGAACAACAATACCCCAGTTGTTATTAATAACGATATTTGAAACACGGCATTCTCTATATTCCACAACGGTATGGCAGGCAAAATAAGTATAACGCTGATAAAACTGGTGATATAGGTGATTTTTGTTTCGGTTTCCGGATAACGCCATGCTTTGACCAATGTAGGCACCGAGGCAAACGTATTTCCCAGGGTCGCCAGCACAATGGCGGCACGGGGAGAATCTGCCAGGCCCCAGAAAACCAATGCGACCAGGGATAAAATACCACAGGTGATGTCGAATCCATTGAGTCGCCAATAACTGTTTTTATTCACAAACGAGGCCATGAAAATAACCAATGGAACGATACCGCCAACAACCACACGAACCGAGGCCCATCCATCAGCATCTGAAGACAGTGCTGCGCCAGCACTAATCAAGGGTGCCAGCGCCCACATTGACCAGGAAACACGATTCGGCTTGGTTCGACCGGCCAGGGTATCCCGGGTATAGTAATAACCACCCACCAGCATTATCGCTGCGCTTAGTATGACCAGCCAATGGATGAAAGCAATGTTAAACATCAGTGATTTAATTGAGAGTTTTTCTTATATCTATTTATTACGGAAAGCGATCCACACCCCAAGAATAATAATAGAAGATGCGATTAGAAAATTTATTGAAACAAATTCGGCCAACAAGAACCAGGCGAGTATAACGCCGGAAATTGGCTGGAGGAACTGCAATAACCCAATTCGGGCAATGCCACCTTTACCCAATGCCCAATACCATAGTATGTAGCCGATGATGGTGACGCCAATTGCAATGTAAATCACACTGGCCCAGGCGTTGAAACCTGCGACTCGAAGTGCGTCTATATCCAGGAAAAATGGCAACAGGGGTAATAAAGCGAGAGCGAATATTGAAACGCCCCAGAAAGTGGTGCCTTTGGCGGAAAAACCAGCCTGTTGCAATCTTCCACCAGCAACGTATCCCAGAGAAGCAAACCCGCCACCTGCCAATACCAGCAGATCTCCCTGAATGCTGGATTGCCCGCTTATATGTCCCCCGCTTCCATGACCAGAGCCAAATATCAACAACCCTTCACCAGCCAAAGCAATGATACAGCCCAACCACCATCGAAATTGTGGACGCTTGCGATCCCAGGTCATTGCAATGGCGCCGGTAAATATGGGTAACAATGCCAGAATCATTGACGCATGGTTTGCCGATGTGAGTAATACACCCCAGGTGAATAATAGTGGGAAAGCGACGAATCCCGAAAATCCGGATATGCCCAGCAAGCTCAATTTTTGCCTTCCCCTCGGCAACCCAATACCCATCCACAATGTTAATGGTAATGCGATGGCGCCACCTATCACCGTTCGCAGCAAGGCAACATCCATGACAGGAATAGATGATACGGCAATTTTTGCAGCAACCGGAGATGCACCAAAAATTATCGTAGCACCAAGGGCCACGAATATGACCGAAATATTCATGCTTAACAGATTGTATAAATTCAGAAATTTTCGTTTAAAAATTTTTCTATTTACGAAAATGATGCTACGGGATCACCAAATTTATCTACATCTGGATTTATGCCCAGGCCAGGCTGATCGGGTAAATTGATCCAGCCGTTTTTGATTTTTATTCCACCTTCCTCATCGTAGTGACCACCTAGATAAGGATCCGCAATCCACACTCCTTCCAGTAAATGGGTTGCTACGGTCGCACCAACATGGGTACAGGCCGCAGCAATAATATCACCGCCCCAATCATCGTCGCAGGTATGACAAAAGTTTCGCGCATTACAAATATCCCGAATGGTGCGCATTGCGCTGATGCCACCGACCCGGGTTAACTTCAGACCAAAACCTTCCACAATATTTTCATTTACGCAACGCAACACCGCATTCACATCCGTTGCGGTTTCGTCCATATAAAGTGGATGACACAATTTCCCACGCAGCGATACCAGTTCTTCAAAAGTTTCACAGGGCTGCTCGATTACAAAAGTAATATCCCGGCAGGCCTGGGATACCGCAATGGTATCTCGGGTCGTCCATCCGCGATTGGCATCAACGGCAAGTCGGGTTCCAGGATTTAACGCCGCATTTACTTTATGAATCGATTCAACATCGGTTTCATAATCCCGACCACCCACTTTGATCTGTATTCGGGGAAAACCCTGCTCCTGCTTATCTTTGGCAATTCGTGCTGCTTCATCCGGCGATTCCGGGCCAACCGCATAATACGAAGGTACCGATTCTCTCAACGCACCACCTAGAAGATCACACACGCGCATGCCATGGGCCTTGCCTGCAATATCCCACATTGCCATATCGATAGCTGCCTTGGCATAGCCATGCCCGCGCAAGGCGGCATCCATTTTTCGACCCACGGTATCAATGTGTAACGGATTTTCACCAATCAAATGGGGCGACATTTCAATCAAAGCAGCACGGGCACCCGCAGCGTGTTGGTCCTGATAGGTTGAGCCAACGGGGCAGACTTCACCAAAACCAGTTACCCCCGTATCGGTGACAATTTTTACGATGGTTGAATCAAGGGCGGAAACTTCGCTCAATGACATTCGATAGGCTGGACCGGCAATAACCAGATTGTGCTGGTAAATATGAATCTGGGAGAGTCGCATTAGTTAACCACGATTTGTTTGAACAAGTCAGTGTAAACCCATGTTCGTGAATTCGACAATATTATTTTTGGATTGAAAATAAAAATCCGCTCCCCGAATTACCAGAGGAGCGGATTTGAAAGTCCTGTTGTGCTTATAGTTGCCTGGGCAACCAAATTAAATGGACGAAAATCTAAATTCGTCCCAGATATTTACGCAGCAGATCATCGATGGTGCCGTCATCTGCCATTTCTGCAAGACCACGATTGAAATCAGCAACGATTTGTTCACCATCTGGCACGGCTCTGGACACCATCAAATAAAGCGCATTTCTTTGCAGGGGTGGTTGTACAAATACCAACCTGTTCACATATTTGTTTTCCTGCTGGGCTTCATAACGGACAACGTCGAAGGCACCAATAACCATGTCTATCCGATTGCGATATAGTTTTCTAATATTCAGTTTGGGCGAAAAAGCCACATCCTTTGTCAGATAATCCGCAGCATCAAATTCCGGGGTATTGGCGTAACCCAAATTTGTACCAATGATATAAGGCTCAAGGCTACGTAATCCGTCCATCCTGTCAAATCCCAGGGTATCCAGCGCCACCAGTCCAAAGTCGAGATAGTAAACCGGATCGCTCATGTGATAGGTCGCTATCCTTTCATCATTGATATATGCGCCCATAACAAAATCGTCTTTTCCTTCTTCGACGTTTTTCATCGCCCGACTCCATGGGATGTAGTTGATCTCTGCGTTATGTCCAGTACGGTTAAACGCCTCTTTTGTTATCACTGTCAAGGCACCGCCGTCCTCCAGCGCCGATCCATAGTGAGGCGCCCATTCCACCGTAACTCCGGTTAAATCCCGCGCCGACAATGGATTAATAAATAGCCCGAATACAATCGGTGCCAGGAGAAGAGCGTATATTTTATTTAGTTTTATCATGTTCATTTCCTCATATCGATTTTTAAAAAAATCTGATACTTGTCTCGAATATAAAACTAACGTACTTACTAGAAAGTTTTATGTTTCAACAAATAACCTCTCCTTCACCAACTCAAACGAATAAAACTTATATTTAAACAACTGATTAGAACGTTATATTAACGTATTTCCCTGTATTTGGTAATGCATTTTTAATGAATTTTACCAATATTTCAGTGTTAATCAGACAGCTGATCAAGCAACCAGTTCGACAATCGATGCACCGCGTATTCACTTTCATGATATCGACCGCCGGTTTTATGATGAATTTGCCCAAGTTGTTGGGTTTCACATATTTCATTATCTTCCGGGGTTGCGGTGTCCCAGCGATGAAAATAAGGTTTTACACTTTCACTAAAATTTTCCAGTTCAGTGGTTGACCGGGGAAAACAACAACCCAGAATTAGCCTGGTTTTCTGCCGAGAGATTGGCACAAAAGACAGCCACCACATACAATCCTGGGCCATGACAAATTGGGTGCAGGGATAAATCATGGTGAAATAAGTCCCTTGACTGGCTTCCTTGCCCAACCCTGGAATATGGGGCAATGGTTTTTTGTCCCCGGGCATTGTGGCTACGCTTTCCTCGCCGCATATAAAAATACCGCCCCAGTTTCCAATGGCATTAATTTCAACGGACGCTTGCTGACCGAGGGTTTCTCGGTGTACCGTCCCGGTGTGATAAGCCTCCAGTGAATTTTCAGCGAGAAGTTTCCAGTTGCTGTTAATTTCATATTTTGTGCGCCGCACACAGACCATCTCGTCCAGTCGATGCGGGGCAAACATTTCTGACATGTTGCCCAAATGGTCGTTAAGCGGTGTTGCATCCCGATCATAATTAAAAAACAGGAAACCCTGCCAGATCTGCAACGGGAATTCGCGCAAAGGGAAATCCACTTTGTCAAAATTTTTTACATCCTTCATACCGGGCGCGGCGATTAATTTGCCGTCGAGATCATAGGCCCAGCTATGGTATGGGCAGACGATTCGAGCACATTTTCCCGTACCCGATACAAGCCGGGTGCCGCGATGGCGGCAGCTATTGGCGAATGCCTTTACCTGTTCAGGACTGGTGCGCATAACAATCACCGATCCGCCAACGCCGTCATGGCATAAATAATCCCCTACATTTGAAATCTCATCGATACGCCCTACAAATTGCCATGACCGGGTAAATACCAGTTCACATTCCTTTTGATAGAATTCTTCAGATTGGTAACACCAGCCCGGCAGGCTTTCAGCTTCAGTCAGGGGTTTGCGGACATTATCCAGGCGATCGCGATAGTCCCGAAAGTTATCCATATCAAAATTATTTCAAACGATCTATGCCACTTTTGGTGGTGGTGACTCATGGTATTTAACTTTTCCTTTGTAGTAAGTACCGCGCCCCTGCTGTTTGGTAATACCATTACGCACACCGTAAGGGCCTATGGCTGCCGCCAATGGTCTTGGATTCCAGGCCTTGAGCCATAGCCTCAGCAAATGACGCTTAAGCTCAGAGGCTTCATGGTCGAAAAATTCCGAACGTGTATGTAACACAGTGTAATTGTTGAAAAAGGTGATGTCTCCGGGCTCCATCATAAAGTCCAGTCGCAACTCAGGACTATGGGCCACATTGTCGAAGGTATCCAGCGCACGCTGTTCTAGTGGCGTTTTTTCCAGGCTTAATTCATCGAATGCAAGCTCGATGTAACTCCGTAGATAGCTGACGCTAAGATATCCGTCACATTCAGAAAATGCCGGTATTTTGGTTTCAGTTATCGGTGATGCCCCTGATGGTTGTTCGCCAAATAAATGATAGTGGAATCCTTCGAATAAAACCTCAATCAATTCCGGTTCGGTGTGCAAGAGGTGGTTATAAACCGCCGCGCCACTGCAATATCCACTCATGCCACCTTTTTGCGCCTTGACCAGGCACATCATGCCGATGATGTCGCTGGCGTCGGTGTGTAATGCCAACTCCAGGCTATTTCGATAGGCTCGCTCTCTCGAGTCCTTGCCGCCGACGTCGACTACATGGCCTAGTCGATCTCCCATTAAGCTTTGAGACTGAGGGTCTCCAAAATGTGTTCCCAGCCCCCAGTAGATTAGCGCAGATTCTTCTTTACTATATTTTTCCACCGGAAAACCAGCAAGCACCAAAATGCCTCGTCCTTCCTGAATCTGATCAACCCAACTGGCGATAGAATCCGCTATTTCAGGCAGCGCAAAATTCTCCTGAGTAATCTCTTCCATCGGCAAGTTATTTTCACGAACCTGTTTTAGCGCCCGATCAAACGCCTGCAAATGAGCATCTTCCAGTTTTTCGCAAATCGATTCCTTGCCGTTGAAATCAGAGGCCTTCCACGCGCAGGGGTGGTCATAAATTTCTCGTTGCATGGTTAAATATTCACTCAAATAGATAGCGTTATTCAGTTCCGGGGCCAAACCACAGGGAAGTCTTCAGCAAAATTGCTCATAGGCAAACCATGCTCTGCACCTTTGGGAACAATATGGGGAAATTCTGAAGCTGGTGATCGCATGGCATAGGTGGCATTGTCACCGACCCAACGATTAGCGATAACTCTCCGCCGGGTTTTCTGGCTGGTGTTCCCGGCACCACGGTGGACGATACTACCCTGAAAAACCAGGCAATCTCCGGGTTCAAAATCAAATTGTAAAATTTCATACTTATCCGATTCTGCTTCGAAATCCGGTGCCCGAATAAATTCACCACCGTCATATTCCGACCCATCGGTAAATTTATCGAAAGGCTGTATCGCCGTTTTCCATTTATGGGAGCCGGCAACATATTGCACCGTTGATTCTTTGGGCAAGGCATCCAGACAAATCCACGTTGAGCAAAACTGGGAACCATCCACAGCCATGTACGACGTATCCTGGTGCCACGGCGTCACACCCTTATCCAGAATTTCCAAACCCGGTTCTTTTATGAAAATCTGGTCGTAGAAAAAATTCACCTTTTCAGATTTCATAATCTGACGGGCAATATCCGGGCCGGGCCCCTCTAATGCCCACTCCCTGAATTCCGGAATCCGCTTCCACATATAAAAATCATTAAGGAATAGTCCAGAATCTTCAACACTGGTATAAATTTCCGCAAACTCACCCCGCCATACCAGCGCTTTCTCAACTGCGGTGGCGAGCCGGTTGAGCCAATACTCATCAATTACCCCACGAAGCACAATGACACCATCTTTTTCGTACTGACTGATTACCGCTTGGTCAATGATGCCCGGGCCGACTTCTGGATCGACTTTGTGACTGACCTTGCTGTTACTCAATTGATTCTCCCCTGCTTAGGGAGCCTCTGATTAAAACTGGGCAGATCAAGTTGCCACAAAAAATGGGGCTGGGTAAAATAATCAAGTTCAAGGCGCGAAACGCACACAATAGCACGGCTATTGGTAAGTTTTGCAACGCAGAAATTGCCACGTGATATATTGGGTTTAAACTCAAATGGACTGTTCATGTTTTGATCAGAGGTCCCTTAGGTTCGGATAATCAGATAATGTCAAATTTGACCGTTTAAGTACAGAAAACGTTCTCCATATCAGCCTTGAATTAAACTAAATGAGTGACCAAAATCAAAAATCATCAACTATTTAACTCGATATTGAGAGAAAACTAATGAATGGCATAAACTCCCAACCCGAAAATTTCAAAGCAGTTACAACCAAATCGGTTTCTCATTGTTCTGAAACCCGTCGAGTCAAAATTGAATGGCAAGACGGGCATGTCAGCTTGTTTCCCTATGTCTGGTTGCGCCACCAATATTTTTTTCCAACTCTGGGGCGGCCCGACCAACTTGATTCTGATGGATACAAAGTTATAGAATCCCCGTCAGAACTAGTGGTGGAATCGGTTTCCTGCAATGTTGAGTATTTACTGATTAAATGGCAACACGACCCTAGCGAATCTCAACACTCACTAAAAACCCTGCGCAGTTGTTGCCTCTCCCAGGAAGCCCAAAGTGCTCGCCGAACCAAGCCCAAATATTGGCTTGCCAATGATGCGGAGAAATTTAAATGGTTTGATGTTTCAGGTTTAAAAAACCCCAAAACCCGGCTCGATGTATTTTTACATCTTCGCGATTATGGCATTGCGCTATTAAGTAATGCGCCTTGCGACCCTGGCACAATCAAAACACTGGCTAAAGATTTTGGAGCGGTGCGAAATACTCACTTTGGCGAGCTGTTTGATATCCGATCTCTACCGAAAGACAATAAAGGCGCCGGGGAAAGTATCGGTGCCACAGCATCAAATGCCCAGGCACCCCATATGGATGAAGGCTGGCGACACAGCCCCATTGGAATCAGTTTCTACCATTGCCTGAAAGCGGAACCGTCAGGTGGCGGTGCCTCGTTATTTGTTGACGCCATTGGCGCTGCCGAATCATTGCGCAAAATCAATCCGGAAAGTTTTCGGTTTCTATCTTCGGTGCCCCTGGTCTGGGCGGCGGAACGAAATCCCAGGGAACGCTTTCGAACCCGAGCCCGTTTGATAGCCACGGACATCGATGGCACCGTGCGCGGAATACGATTATCTGATCGCAATATTCCTGCGATGGATTTAGCGATGGATCAGATTGAACCCGCTTACGATGCGCTACGCCATTTTTGCAATATTACCTATGAATCCAAAAGGGAATTTGAGCATCTTTTCCAACCCGGCGAAATGGCGATATTCGATAACCATCGGGTACTCCACGCCCGTCGCGCATTTGATCCCGCCGCAGGGGAACGATGGATTCAACAGTTATCCGTTGACAGAGAGGAATTTCACAATTTGTTTCGCCAACTTGCTGAAAGCCTTGACCGCTACGATTTAACTAACTGGGAGCCCGATGCGGGGGTGTTAAGCCAGTCGTGTGGTTGAGACGATGTTCTCAACTTCCATGATTCAACTTCCCCGACTCAACTACCACGATTCAATAGACGTACGGAGATCGATTTCGAAACTCCAGGCCTGGGGGCTTTGCTGATACAGGTTCCAGTAGGCATCGGCGAGTCCTTGCAGGGAAACAAACTGTTTCATTATTTCTTTATCCGGCGCTTTTTCAAGTCGACTAAACCATTTATCACCAGCGATGCCGCCATCGATGATCACATGGCCAACATGAAGTCCTTCACTGCCATACTCTTTGGCCAGGGCCTGGGCAAAGGTCCGTAGTGCAGACTTTCCCGAGTTGAATGCAGAGAATCCGGCTTTGCCACGCAATGAAGCGCTGGCTCCGGTAAATATCAAGGTTCCATTTCCAGGCAAAATACGTCGAGTGATTTCCCGACTAAACAAAAATCCGCCAAGACAAAGGGTACGCCAGGCCTGAACGAAATAGTCTGCTTCCATTTCCCGGATCTTGCCCGGCGTGCTGTTACCGACGTTATAAACCGCTAGGTCCAGTTTGCCCTTACCTTCCGATTCTATGGTATCAAACAATCCCACCACGCTATTTTCGTCCGTAGCATCACATACTACCGGGGTTGCTGTACCCCCTGATTTTGCAATTACAGACGCGACATTTTCCAGCTTTTCCTGGGTTCGACCCGCAACAAAAACATGATGGCCTTCTTCAGCAAATCGTTTGCAAAGCGCGCCGCCTAATCCATTTTCCGGGCCAACCCCAATTACCACCGCTTTTGGTTTCATAATTTACCTCAATATATGCACTTGATATGTATGTGGATTTTGATCGATCATTCCAATACTACGACTTAATCCAACTATTGACCAGATTTTGATTGCTATACATACCATTGGTTTCGTGTAAAAATTTGTGCCTACCAATCAAACATTTCACCCGCAGATGCTCAAAGTTCCATTTGCACTTTATGATGCTTTCACCGACTCGTCCTTCGGCGGTAGCCAGGCCGGCATTGTCTCAAATGCGCAATCCCTGGATAGTCAATATCGACAGAAAATCGCCCAGGAAATCGGTGTCCCTGCAACGGCATTTGTATCGGCTTACGATGCACATTCCATCGACGTGCAATTTTATTCCACCGTTGGAGAATTACCGATGTGCGGACACGGCACCATCTGCCTGATTACTCGAATGGTTGAACTCGATGTTTTATCAATGGAGCCGGGTGAGGGCCTGGTAGTTGATCTAATTTTGCCAACTACCCGGGCCAGGGTCACGGTTTCGCTCCGTGCAGATAACCGACCCGTGGCCATGCTGGAAATAGAGCCAGCAAAATTTCATCAGCAGGATTTGGATCTGGATCGCCTCGCCGGGTTGTTGTCGTTGAACAAAAGTGATTTTCATCCTGAGCTGCCGGTAGAAACCGCCAATGGTGATTTTGTTCACCTGGTGGTTCCGGTTCGAAACTTGAAAACCATGGGAAAAATCCAACCGGATTTCGATGGCATTGTGTCTTTTTGTCATCAACACAATATCGAAACCGTTGTTGCCTTTTCTACGGAAACTGAAAATAGGGATAGCACCATTCATGTGCGGGATTTTTGCCCCGCGGTTGGTGTTGCTGAATCAGCCGCAGCTGGCACCACCAATGCAGCTTTAAGTTGCTATCTGATTCGCAATCAAATTGCTCCCCAACAAAATAATGGTCAGATTATCATTCACGCAGAACAAGGCCATGAAATCAATCGTCCGAGTAAAATTCTTTCTATTGCGGAAATAAAGAATGATGAATTAACCCGACTCCGGGTAGGCGGGGTGGCCACCAAGGTTTTCGATGGTGAGCTTTACCTGCCGGAACAAGATTAATCTATCAAACAAAAATACTATGTCAGATTCAAACGAACCCCAGATGAGTGAGTTTTTCATGGACGCATTGGTATGGGATGCCCATGCCGGTGTTTTCCCAAGCACAGAGGTTGACCTTTCCCTGTTACGGGACTGGCATGAAAGTGGCGCAAACTATATCAGCATTAATGTCGGCTTCGACGTCATGGACTGGCAGCAAACTCTGGCTACCCTTGCAGCCTATAGGCGCTGGATGCAGCTGGGTCATGAGCGGTATTGCCTGGTTAGCAGTGTGGATGACATCCGCGATGCAAAACAAAAAGGCAAGCTCGCAGTGTCATTCGATATCGAAGGCATGAATGCCTTGAACGGCGACATTAATATGATCAGCGCTTACCATACCCTTGGTGTGCGCCAGATGTTGTTTGCCTACAACCTGAATAACCCGGCAGCGGGAGGCTGTCATGATAACGACATGGGGCTGACCCAATTTGGTAAAGACATCGTCCATGAAATGAATCGGGTTGGCATGATTGTGGACTGTTCCCATGCCGCCTATCTCACTACCATGGACATCATGACTGAATCTTCCAAGCCCGTGGTATTTTCCCATTCGAATCCAAATCAAATTTGTAACCATCAACGCAATATTCTCGACGATCAGATCAGAGCCTGCGCCCAAACCGGCGGGGTCATTGGAGTGAATGGCATGGGTATATTCCTCGGTGAAAATGACGTCAGTCAGGAAGTGCTGATTAAACATATCAGCTACCTGGCAGAACTGGTTGGTCCGGAGTACATCGGATTTGGCCTGGATTATTCGCCCAAGGTGGATATCGATATCGGTGAGATTCTGAGAAGTCGACCCGATTTCTGGCCGGCAGGACAACGCTATAACACCAAAGGCATAAAACACGTCAGCCCGGCTCAGCTACCCGATTTGAGCGAAAAATTACTGGATCACGGATTTAGTCAAAACGAAGTCCGGGGAATTCTGGGAGAAAATTTTTGCCGGGTTGCCGCCGTATCCTGGGCAGTGTAATTTTTTTCGATGGACAAATTATAAAAATTGTCGCAGCACTTTTTTCTGCTCCACCCGTTCCACAATTAACTGATCATTTTCAAATCCTCGACAAATCATATCGACATGGAAATGGGTTTTATCGCAGGTCAGGTTAACGCTGGATTCAACCCGCACCACCCAGTCTGCACGGCTATGGATAATAGTCCAGTTCACCGTTTGCCCAGCGGATAAGGGATCCCCCTCGGTAATACAATGCTGCTCCGTTCCAAAAGCGTCAACCTCCATATCAATATCTTCGAGATAATAGGCGCCATCATCTTTAGTATAGGTTATGCAGGTTTGACCGGTATCTGGATCGGTGGCGATCTGACGATCTCTGGAAACTGGGCGCCGCCAGGTCATGGCTTTGGGTTCGGGCATTTCAGCTGACTCAAACGGATCTACCGCACATTCCTTGAACTCAGAAGAATTTGCTGGCCTGACCGGTAAATCCAGCGAGCTTTGCCCCGTACAAAGGGTTAACTTCACCTGCTCCGGCGCAGGCCAGAGCAATGGCCATAAACCGCTGGATATACCCAGACGGATTCGATAGCCCGCTGGTACATGCTGTGCGACATCATTCAGTTTAATTGTCACGTCATAGACTTTTTCCGCTTCCAGCGCAGTTGGCGTTTCGTGACTATGGCGATGACAAAGATTCAGTACACCAAATGTAATCCGACTGCTTTCGCCCTGATCATCAACCATACATAATCGGGCAGCCAGGGTGGCAACGGGCTTATCTGACTTTATTTTTAGCTTTAGAACGGTTGCACCAAATATCTCCATTGCCTGTTGCAGAGGCTGAGTGTCAAAAACCAGGGAACCTTCATCATCAAGCCGTTGGTTCGTAGGCAGTTCGGGGCCCATGCCATGGGGGCACCATTCACCCCCAGCAATACCGGTCAAAAGCGGGCTGGCAAAATCTATTTGTTCGCTTTTTCCTGCAACACTATCAAGACCATCGGCGTTGAGAAACAACTTAAGATAATCAACGTCCCCCGGATAGCACTCGGTGGTCAACCATCGGCCATGAATTTTTTCAGTAAACCCCTCGGGCTTTCTCGGCTGTTGCATCCAGGCGGTCAACCCGGGCTCAGTATCAATACCGTTATCATAATTCTTTAGCCATCTATCCCACCAGCGTGTGGCTTCCTGAAGAAAACCCACATTCGGCCCAGGCACACCCAGGTGAGGATAACCATGGGCCCATGGTCCGATCAGCCCTTTGCGTGGACAAGTCAAACCACCAAGCAGGCGCGGGATAGAATTAGTATAGCCATCAGCCCATCCGCCAACAGCATATATCGCACTGCTAATTGATTTATAGTCTTCACAAACCGATCCATGTTTCCAGTAGTCATCCCGAAAAGGATGTTCAAGCCAGGTTGCCAGGGCTACCGGTGCAGACTCGATACGTTGTTTCCACATTGACTTCCATCGATCCCCAACCACAGCAGGATCCGGTGGCCGGGTCATATAAACCGCCATGGTGCTGCCCCAGGTGGTATTGTTACTGAGCAAACATCCCCCCATATAATGCACATCATCGTGATATCGATCATCGGTGGAGCACACGGTTATTACCGCTTTGAGGGATGGCGGTTGTAATGCAGCGATTTGCAAACCGTTAAATCCACCCCATGAAATGCCAATCATCCCCGTCTCACCACTACACCAGGATTGCTTTGCAATCCATGCGAGCATTTCCAGGGCATCATCCTGTTCCTGTTGCACATATTCATCCAGGGGCAAACCATCTGAATCCCCCGAGCCTCTTATATCTACCCGCACCGCGGCATAGCCATGTCCTGCAAAATACGGATGCATCGCCGCATCCCTGGGCGCGGTAAAGTCTCTTTGGCGGTAGGGCAAATATTCAATAATCGCCGGAACCGGACGGGATTGTGCATCAACGGGCATCCATGCTCGAGCCCCTAGCATGACGCCATCTGACATCGGAATTTGAAAGCTGAGAATCTCCTTTATATGGTGAGGAAAATCTTTGCGGATTTTTAACTGATCACTGGATACCGAAATTAGATTGGTCAAAATTCAGTAACCGTGTCTAACAATTAGGAACGTAAATAAGATGCACCATTCACATCAACGATACAACCGGTCATAAACTCCGGTGCTTCCAGAGCCAGGTAGGCAATGGTATTACCGAGTTCTTCGGGCTGGGCCACCCGACCGATGGTGCTCTGGTTGCGAATGCTCTCTCCCTCGGGGGACTCCAGAACAGTCTGAGCCATTTCAGTTTCAACAAATCCAGGTGCCACGGTATAAATAAAGATATTTTTGGGTCCCAGAGCCTGGGCAAGGGACTGACCCATTGCATTGAGACCGGCTTTGGATGCGCCATACCAGGGCATATGGGGCTCACCCCGAAACGCACCCCGCGATGACACATTGACAATTCGTCCGCCGCCCTCGCCCTCGCCTTGCGCTATCATTTTCTTGATTGCGCAAAAACTTAAGTTCGCGGGACCAGTCAGGTTGGTTTCTACGATGCGCTTCCAGCTCGATTGCCAGGTTTCATAATCGATGTTGGCAATATCATGACGCTGGGAAACCCCTGCATTGTTCACGAGAACATCGATGCCGTCCATTTCACTATGCACCCTTTCGATAAGCTGGAATGCCTGTTCGGGATCGCATACATCGGCCTGATAGATTTCATGCCCGCTTCCAGGCAACGACTTCACCAGCTGCTCAGCTGATTCACGGTTGTTGTTGTAGTGCGCCGCGATGCGGGCGCCTTTGGCCGCGCATTCAGCTGCCGCAGCACGCCCTATTCCGCCAGAGGCACCAGTAATCAAAATAACAGGATCTGTTTTCATAGTTTTATCTCTAATTAGAATCGGTTAGTCACAATTAAATTATTGAAGGGCGCTTTCCAGTTTTTCCAGCTCCTCAGCCGCCGCATACCATGACGATTCGGTTTTTCCAAGCTGATCCTCTAGTCCAGATTTTTTTTGCATCAAAGTAGCGAGGTTTGCCGTGCTTTCGGTTTCATAGATTTTGGGGTCGGTCAATATCGTCTCAAACTCGGCAATTTTTCCCTGCAGGGATTGAATATCTTTTTCCAGACGCCGCACCTGGTCACGTTTGGGTTTGACCTGTTGTCGCAATTGGGCGGTTAATTGCCGACGTTGTTTTTTATTAACGCCGCCATCTGCTTTGACCGGCTTCCCTGTACCAGCATTGCCATTACTATTGGCATTCCGGGATTCAATATTGGCCTGTTTCAAAATTCGCAAATAAGCCGGCATATCATCATTAAAAGGCTCAACCCTGCCATTTTGAATCAGCAGCAAACGATCGGTAACACTGTTAATCAAACTACGGTCGTGGGACACCAGGATGATGGCACCCTCAAAAGTTTGCATAGCCATGCTCAAGGCATGACGCATTTCCATATCGAGATGATTGGTAGGTTCGTCGAGCAAGAGAATATTGGGTTGGTCATAAATTAATAATGCCAGTGCAAGTCTCGCTTTTTCACCCCCTGAAAAAGGGCCAATGACTTCGTTCACTCTATCGCCTTGAAAATCAAACCCACCTAAAAACCGACGCAGCTCCTGGGTGGTGACTCCTGGATAGTTAATCTGAAATTGTTGCATCGGTGTCAGGCCTGGATCCAGTTGATCGAGTTGATGCTGGGCAAAGTATCCGATGTGCAAGTTCTTCGCCGGCAAACGTGTACCTGATATAGCCTCAAGCTCAGCAGCCATTACTTTTATCAATGTGGATTTACCAGCCCCGTTTGCACCGAGCAGACCTATCCGATCACCCCGGGCAATGGAAAGTGAAACATCTTTGAGCACCACTGTCTCACCATAACCAGCATCGACGTGGTCCATCTTCAATATAGGGTCGGATAACCGGTCGCAGGGTTTGAACTCAAAGTTAAATGGTGAACCAACGTGAGCAGGTGCGATCAGTTGCATTTTTTCCAGGGCTTTGATTCGGCTCTGGGCCTGTTTGGCCTTGTCCGCCTTGTATCTAAATCGCGCAATATAGCTCTCCATGTGGGCAACTTTTCTTTGCTGCTTTGCCTGCATGCTCTGTTCAAGAGCAAGGCGCTCAGCACGTTGTTTCTCGAAATGGGAGTAATTGCCAGCATAAACACGAATCTCCTGATTTTTGATATGCAGGGTTTTTTTGGTACAACCGTCGAGAAAATCCCGATCATGGGAGATCAATATTAGGGTGCCCTGGTATCGCTTTAACCATTCTTCCAGCCATACAATGGTATCCAGATCGAGATGGTTTGTGGGCTCATCGAGAAGCAGCAAGTCAGATGGACTCATCAGCGCCTGGGCTAAATTTAATCGAACTCGCCAGCCACCTGAAAAAGTACGTGTGGCACGGTCACTATCCGAAGGTTGAAAACCTAGTCCAGACAATAGTTTTGCGGCACGGGCTGGTGCGCTATAGCCATCGATATCCTGCATCCGGGTGTACAGCTCACCGCTTACCTCATTATGAGCATCGCCCAGAGCGATCAACCTGGATTCAATTGCACGAAATTCACTATGACCATCGAGCACATGGTCCAGTGCCGAGCTATCATTGTTGGGTGTTTCCTGGGCAACATGGGCAATTCGAATACCCCGAGGCAATTGAAGATCACCTAAATCCGAATGAATTTCGCCCAACAACATAGAAAACAAACTGGTTTTGCCACTACCATTGTCTCCTACCAGCCCAACTTTTTCGCCGTCGTGTAAATCAAAATTGACGCCTTCAAACAGCAGCTGAGTGCCGCGGCGTAATGCAATGTCTCGAAAGGAAATCATTTGCGGAGTTTATCAATTATTTGCAAAAATTTTGACTTATCCCGGTTACAACGAGTTTGTTCCCCGGGTGAAACTAATTTCACCGACATGGGCGTGACAGCTATGGCGAATGGTTAGAAACCACTAACCCTAGTGGGGAGTATAAACAGCGCGACGCTATCCTAATGGAATAGCGTCGATTGTGAATTTCCTGGAACCCTGAACCTGTTAAATCGATCCAGTTGAGTCTTTAGCGGCGACGTCTACCGCCACCTGGTTTGGGCGTTTCGAAGTTAACTTTGATTGGTTTGCCGTGTAGTTCCCGGCCGTTTAATCCGGCGATTGCCGCGCGTGCTTCATGGCCTTCCATTTCGATAAAACCAAAGCCTTTGCAGTCACCCGAAAAAACATCCATCACAAGTTTGCATGAACGCACTGTTCCAAATTCGGAAAATAACTCCTGAAGATCTTTCTCTCTTGTACTGGCAGCAAGGCTACCTACAAATAATTTTTTCAATTGTGTTCCCCTGTCGGAATATGGATGCTGATCAAATCTAATAATAACAAAAAAGAACCCCGCCGAAGCGAGGTTCTTTCAATCGACCGACCAACGTAAGGTCGGTCGATGAAGTCGGGTTAGGAAGTAACACTTGTTGCTTGAAGACCTTTTGGTCCGGTCTCAACTTCAAATGTGACAGCCTGGCCTTCGTTTAAGGTTTTGAAACCTGAGCCTTCGATCGCGCGGAAATGTACAAATACATCCGGGCCGCCATCGTCCTGAGTAATGAAGCCAAAACCTTTGGATTCGTTAAACCACTTTACAGTGCCTGTAGCCATATAACTATATACCTTTGTAAATTAATAAAATGTTGCAGAATGCTTTTAGTAGTGAAACGGGGAATCAAGTGAATAACACGGAGGGAATAACCAAACTGCCAATATCAATACTTGTAGCTGGCCGTAATATAAGAGAAACCCTGTTAATTTACCAGTGATATCTAGCCTATTTATAAAGTTAATTTATACGGGATTTCGTGGTCATTTGATCACTAATACAGCCAAAACCAGACTTTTAACCATAAAACTGACTTTGTTCATCGCTCGCTTCCGGTAATAGATCAATCCTTGTATTTACATTGATCATGGTAAGTCTATCGCCGCACCCCGGGGTATACCACCGCTTATCCCACCCACCTGGGATGGACAGGCTGAACAAACCAGGAATATTGGCATTTCGGTTTTCAATTCCACATAATCCCCAGGTTGCGCTGTTGAAGGCTGATCCAGCAGGGTGGAATCATCATTAACCAGCGCATGCTCGAATAAATTCCACGGGCAGGGAATGTGGGTCAGATTAAATCCACGTTCAGCCATCTGGGCTTTCAGATTGTCCTGGCAATTCGGATGGCGGTTTGCCGCGCCATAAAAATCATTGCTTCCCACGCTGCAGGCGGCATGCAGGGTATCGTGCAGACCCGGGGAAGTATCATCGACTATGGTAAGCATCGGCTGAAAAAGGTTGCTGACCAGGGTATCCCCGGGTTTAAACCACAGCCGATAAATTGCCGAGCGGCTATGTTCCATGGAAAGATATTGATCAACATCCTCTTTTTTAAAAGCCCAGGTATCCACCACTTGACCCCCTTCGCTATTGGTCACGCGGAATTTTTGTCCTTTCGTCAGTTCGATGAGTATTGCTGATCCAGGCGGAATTTCAATTCGTTTCACAGTCTGATTTATGTTGAAGTTCGTTGAAATATAGATCCTGGGAATAATCTTTGCTTATCGGGTGCTGTTGAACCATATTCAGATCGGTTTGGAAAATCAAGGGCAATAATTAATTCGACCATCATGGTTCAACGCTATGAAACCACTGGAGGCTGCTTAGATGTTTTCGGTTAAGCATGCTCAAACCACGCAAATTGCTCTTTGATTGCAAACTATATTTCGGTTATTCTAGAAATATAGTTGACAAACTAATCGTTAGCGGATATTCTCCGTTTTATGAAATTATCAAACGAGAACGCCGCGGAAATTTTCAGTCAGCTGGGCAATGCCACGCGATTGTGTATTATCAAAATTCTGGTTGAGGCAGGTGATCATGGACTCAAAGTGGGGGAAATTCAGAAAGAATTAAATATCCCTGGCTCCACCCTGTCCCATCATTTGCTGCATTTAAAAAATGCCGGATTAATCAAACAATCCAGAGAGGCCAATGCCCTGTTTTGTTCGGTGCAATATGATGTATTAAATGCTGCAAATGATTATCTTCATGCCGAATGCTGTATTCGTCAAAATATCAAAAAAGTGGGTTGACTTTTTTTATCACCATGTTTCTATATTACTAGAAATACAATACTAACCGGATCTAATTATGAATACCAACGCCTCAACAATTTCCAGCTTCCTGGCAGACCTTCGTCAGATTAAATTTGACCGAGTCATCCTGTTTTTGCTATTAGCCCTTGGGCTGCTGGGTATTTTTAATCCGCCCCAGGCAATAGATAGCATTAAATTTGTGTTCGATGCATTTATTTACATCGCACCCTTTTTTCTGCTTGCCGTGGGCCTGGCCGCATCCATCAAAGCCAGCGGCGCGGACAAATCCATTGTCAAGGTGTTCTCCGGTAATCCGGTTAAAACCATTGTACTGGCATCGGTGTTCGGCGCCCTGTCCCCATTTTGCTCCTGCGGTGTAATTCCGCTAATCGCATCCATGTTGGCTGCAGGGGTTCCCCTGGCACCAGTGATGGCGTTCTGGATTGCATCGCCGATCATGGATCCGGAAATGTACATATTGACCTCTGCCGGTATCAGTGTGGAATTTGCTACGGCCAAAGCCGGATTTGCCATGGCCCTGGGCATATTCGCTGGATTCAGTGTGCTGTTGGCGCAAAGATTGGGGCTGATGGGGGATGTGCTGCGATTATCAGAATATTCCAGCGGCTGCGCTACACCCTGTAGCCCTGAAGAGGAAACCTCAATTCAGTGGCAATTCTGGAAAGATATCCCGCGAAAATTGTTGTTCAAGTCAGAATTTGTGTTAACGACATTGTTCCTGGGAAAATGGCTAGCCGTTGCATTTTTCATTGAAAGCCTGATGGTGGCCTATATCGATCCCCAGTGGGTGCGGGAATATACCGGCGGTGATTCACCCCTGGTAATCCCGCTAGCCGCATTAATTGGCATGCCCTCCTACCTCAATGGCTACGCCGCAATTCCGCTGGTGGGTGAATTAATCGATATGGGCATGTCCATGGGCGCTGCCATGGCATTTATGCTAGCAGGAGCAGTTTCATCGATTCCCGCCGCCATTGCGGTTTATGCCCTGGTCAAGAAATCGGTTTTTGTTTTCTATCTTTCCATTGGCCTGGTGGGTTCCATAATATCCGGAATGGTATTTCAGGCACTGGTTACCTGAATTTGTAGGCACATTAAATTACAAAACACAAAATAGATTACCAGTATCCGATGTTACTGTAGATAGAAATAACAGAATTGGCGGTTGTTGTTCGGGACAAATTCCTGCAACTATAGTCCTTGCCCCTATAATGCGTGGGATTACAATTTACAGGAACAATAGTATGTCGAATAATTTTCAACAGTTCATCGCGGAAGTCGAGTCCCGAATTGGCGACAGCGCAGTGTTAAAAGGCGATCAGGTCACCGAAAAATACGCCTGTGACTGGACATCAAGCTCCCAAACCAAACCCCTTGCAGTAATCCGTCCAAAATCCACTGAAGATATTGCCCAGGTCATGCAGATCGCCGTAAAATTTTCTCAACCCATTGTTGTCCAGGGTGGGTTAACCGGCCTATGCGGAGGTGCCACGCCCAAAGCCAATGAAGTCAGTATTTCTCTGGAACGATTAAATAAAATTCAACAAGTGGATCCACAGGGAATGACTATGACTGTGGAGGCCGGAGCGACGCTGGAATCAATCCAGAATGCGGCGAAAGATGCCGGATTGCTGTTTCCCCTGGATCTGGGAGCCCGAGGCTCGTGCAATATTGGTGGCAATATCGCAACCAATGCCGGGGGAAACCAGGTGATTCGCTATGGCTCAACCCGTAACCTGATTCTGGGCCTCGAAGCCGTGCTGCCCGATGCCACCATCATGAGCAGCATGAATACCTTACTGAAAAACAATGCCGGTTTCGATTTAAAACATTTGTTGATTGGCAGTGAAGGTGTGCTTGGCATTGTCACCCGGGCGGTGTTGCGGTTGTTTCCTCAACCCCGAAGCAGGGTTACCGTGTTATGCGGTGTAGATTCATTTACACATTGCATCGATCTGCTCAATTCCTGCCGGCAATCATTTTCCGATACCTTGAATTCTTTTGAGGTGATGTGGGATAACTATTATCAGGCTTCGATCGAGCACGTGGATCAACTGCGAAACCCATTTGAAACTAACCACAAATATTATGCACTGATCGAAATTTGTGGAAATGATCAGCAACATGATCGAGAACGAGTAGAGCAGTTTCTCGAACAATCTAACGCTCAAGACATTGTTGAAAATGCAGTAATCGCGGACAGCGAACAACAGGCCAAAGACCTGTGGCGAATTCGCGATGGAATTGGGCAGATGATCGAAACCTATCATCCTGCCAATTTTGATGTTGGGATTTCCCTGTCGCGGATGGAAGAATTTATCGACAAGACTATTCATCGCCTGGAATCAGATTTCCCGGGTATTACGATTTTCCCCTTTGGACACATCGGTGATGGCAACCTGCATCTGTCAGCATTTACCGGAAACACCGAGGATAATGAAGCGATTTACCACTCGGTATACCAGTTGTGCAAAGGCTATGATTCTACAATTTCCGCGGAACATGGTATCGGCGTAATGAAAAAACCCTATCTCTCGGTTTCCAGGACAGCGGAGGAAATTGCGCTAATGAAAACACTTAAATCTGCTCTCGACCCCGCAGGCATACTCAACCCGGGGCGGGTAATCTAGGGAGCCTCTGATTAAAACTGGGCAGATCAAGTTGTGATTTAAAATAATCAAGTTCAAGGCGCGAAACGCACACAATAGCACGGCTATTGCGAAGTTTTGCAACGCAGAAATTGCCACGTGATATATTGGGTTTAAACTCAAATTGACTGTTCATGTTTTAATCAGAGGCTCCCTAAGCCAGCAAAAACCCGTGGGCATAAGGATCCCGCTGGTCGATAATAATTTCATTGTGACCTGTGATCTGGGCCCAGCCGGTAATGGTGGGCACAATCCCGGGATAATCGCCAACCTGGATTTTTTCGATAGCACAGCCGGTAAACAAACTGCCGATAATGCTTTCGTGGACAAATTTTTGACCAATAGCCAGATCGCCCCGGCTAACCAGCTGAGCCAGCCGTGCTGAAGTCCCTGTACCACAGGGCGAGCGATCTACACCGCGATCGCCATAGAATACGGCGTTACGTAAATCTGCTTTTTTATCCTTGGCTTTGTCCGTCCACATCACATGACTGACACTTTTAATGGTGTCATTTTCCGGGTGAACCACGTCTAATACTTTGTTAATTTCATTCCTCACCAACGGACTAAAACTGCGAATATCATCCACGCTTAGATGCTCGAGACCTTTGTAATTTTTCTGGGGCTCGATGATGGCGTAAAAATTACCCCCATAACTGACATCCATTGTTAACTCACCGATTCCTGACACATCCACTTTCACTTCAGATGAATGCAGGAATGATGGAATATTGGTTAACTCAACGGAACTGACGAAATTATCGTCCATTTCATATTTTGCCTGAACCAGTCCAGCGGGGGTATCCATTCTTAAAGTTCCAGGGGTTTTTGGCGTCACCAAATTCTCTTCTATGGCAATGGTTACGGTACCGATGGTACCGTGTCCGCACATGGGCAGGCAGCCACTGACTTCGATAAACAATACACTGGTGTCGCTGTCTTCGTTTATTGGCGGGTAAAGGATTGATCCAGACATGGCATCGTGGCCCCGTGGCTCGAACATCAGCCCGGTTCTTATCCAGTCATATTCGTTGACAAAATGCTGGCGCATTTCACTCATGGAATTGCCATTGAGTTTCGGAGCATTGCTGGTCACCACCCGAACCGGGTTGCCGCAGGCGTGTGCATCCACACATTTAAAAATATTACGGGTCATCAGTTAAATCTACTAATATGAAATGGACTTGAGTCGAAAGGAATGGGCTCTTTATTTACCATTTGCGCTATCATTTTTCCGGTTGTCGCTGCCATGGTCAGTCCGGCATGGCTGTGACCGAAGGCATAATAAACGTTATTATATCGCGTTGAAGGCCCAATTACTGGCAGAGAATCTGGTGTGGAAGGGCGATGCCCCATCCATTTTTCACCGCCACTATCATCGAGGCCGGGTAAATAACGTCGGGCTATCTCCACCAGCCGTTCGCTGCGTTTATAGTTAGCCGGGGTTTCAGTCCCGGCGAACTCTGCAGCACCCCCAATTCGTAGTCCGTTACCGATATTTGTGATCACAAATTTTTCTTCGCCGAAGGTAATCTGGCGATTCAAACTCACGCCTGGATTGGGTAATGTAGTGTTATACCCCCTCTCAGATTCCAGCAATACTCTATCTCCCAACTGTTTGCAAAATGATTTCGACCAGACCCCGGCGGCGATAACAAATTGATCAAATTTCAGCGTCTCGTCCTCCAGGGTAACAATTGAATTTACCTTGCCGCCTTGCATCCTCAGACGAGTCACCTGTGCTTTTTTGATTTCTCCACCGAGGCTGGAAAAATAATTTTCCATAGATTTTAAAAACTCAAACGGCTCAGTTGTATTGCACCATTGTGGGGTATAAATTCCATAGTCCACATTTTCCAATGCCGGTTCCAGGTTTTTGATTTCGGAACCGCCCAGCTCTTCAATTTCTATGCCACGATCTTTTTTAATCTTCCACTCGAGCTGATCTTTTTTAAAACTTTGTTTTGAACGATAGGCCGTGATCATGCCTTTCTCCAAAAACAAATCTCCCAAATTTGCCTTACGAACCAGTTCCCGGGTGTCGGGCATGCTGTGGTTGAGAATATCTGACAGCGCATGGGAGGATTTTTCCACTTGCGCCAGATTGCTGTTTTTCTGGAAACGCCACAACCAGGGAACCAATGCGGGCAAATGTCCTGGCCGGATGAACAGGGGTCCGCAGGGATCGAGCAACCATTTCGGTACTCGCCAGATTACCCCAGGTCCCGACATGGGCATCACATCGGTAAAACCAAAGCCTCCAGCATTCCCCGATGAGGTCATGGTTCCCGGAGTTTCCGAGTCGCAAATGGTTACCTTATAACCCCGTTCAATTAACGAGATGCCACAGGCTATGCCGATGACTCCGGCACCGATAACCACACAATGATTTTCGGATGAACCGTTCATGACAAAATATTTGCCATAGCCATAGGTGGGAGCGGATATTTGCTACTACAATTCCACCTATGGCGAATTGGGTAACTCAATACCTTATAAATCAGCCACCGCATTTCGAAGCATAGCCAATTCATCATCATTTAACGGCTGAACTGGTCGGCGACATTGACCCAGGTCATGTCCCAACATGTTTGCCAACGCTTTAACGCTGGGATTAAAAGGGTTGTTCCAGACAAAATCATTTACAGGGTAAATTTTTCGCCATAATTCAATTGCCTGATCAAACTGCCCTTCCCTTACCAGAGAATACAGCTGCACCGCCTGCTTCGGTATTGCATTTGAGGTCCCCCAGAAACAACCCACCGCACCCGCCATGAGGTTATACAGCATCAGTGGATCGGAACCGTTGAACAGGTTAATTCCGGCCTTGATTGACTGCTGGTTTCGTATGAAATCGCCGGTGCTGTCTTTGAGATAATTAATGTTGTCGATTTCCAATAGGCGCTGTACAAATTCGGTTTCCAGATCAATTCCAGAATGCACCGGAATGTTGTAAGCCATGATCTCGGTATTCACTGCCCTGGCAACGCGCTCGTAGTGTTCGAAGGTCCCTTCCAGGACGGGCCCTTCGAAATAAGGCGGTAATACCAGCAAACAATCTGCGCCCAAGCCCTCGGCATGTTTGGCGTATTCGATAGCTTCTTCGGTCATCACCGCAGAAACATGGACCAGGAATTTGGTTTGGCCATCAATTTGATCAGCCACCAATTCGGTCACGCCCATGCGCTCCTGTTTGGTTAAAAACGAAAACTCACCGGTCCCGCCGCATACACATATGATATGAACCCCTGCTTCGACCAGGGTATCCACGTGTTTGCGCATAGCGCTTTCATCGATGATGCTACCGTTTTCAGTAAAGACCGTACAAATAGGCGTGCACACGCCATGCAGTTTACCTTTTAACTGGTCGCCGTTCGTAGTGTTTTTACTTGTCATGATTTCGATCTTAAAACGTCGTCATTCATCGGGAAAATTCTGATTCCAGATTTTTTCTATGGCTGGGCGCCCGCGCACTATTTTAAAAACCCGATCAATGTTGGCATGTCGAACCAGAACGCCAGATACATCGGGGTGCCATGTAACCACCATTGCTAAATAAGTATCCGCTATGGAGAATTCCGAACCAGCGAGGAAATCCTGTTTAGCCAGAACAGAATCAAGCAAGTCAAAGTTTCTATCCATATCATTGAGCCCAGCCGCTTTGACACCGTCAACACCATCCGCACTGGTGGTATATCGCTCGGCATGGTAATAGCGACAATCAGCCAGATAGGTATTGGTCGCCATAAATAGCAACCAACGCATGGCCTGGGCCCGGGAGGTGCTTGCAACTTCCGGTAGCAGCTTTGATTCAGGACAAGCCTCAGCCAGGTACAACAAGATTGCCACTGATTCGGTAATTACCGATCCATCGGGTAATGCCAGGGCTGGAATCTGACCCATGGGGTTAATTTTCAGGAATTCAGGTGACCTGTGTGACTGACTACCGAAGTCAATCTCGCTTAACTGGTACTCGGCCCCAGCCTCGGTTAGCGCGGCATGCACCACAAAAGCACCACTATCTGCAGACCAATAAAGTTTATACATTCACCCACTCCACATGATTTTTATCCAGTGATACTACTATAGAACGCCTTCGCAGATGTACCATTTGCTTAAAATTTAGCCAAAAATCAACAACAATTATCGCGTTATGCGGTGGTATCTAGGGCGCTGAAGGATTATCATTGGCCCCGCCGAAAACCCGCCGGGTATTCGATCCAATTCGATATCATTTATTCACCCAGGCCGTACAATTTAACCCCATATGAATCAACCCGAACAACGCACTGCGGTCATCATTGGCGCAGGACCCGCCGGCTTGACCGCAGCGCTGGAACTACTTCGCCATACCAATATCAAACCCATTGTTATAGAAGCCACCGATTTAAATGGCGGTATTTCCGCGACCATAAATCACAAAGGCAATCGGATTGATATCGGCGGCCACCGGTTTTTCTCCAAATCTGATCGTGTGATGGACTGGTGGCTTGAAATCCTGCCCGTGGATCAGTCGGCATTTAATCGCCAAACCGAAGTACAAATTTCTTACCACAACAAACAACGGACCATCGGTGCGGACAAAAGCGCTCACCACGAGAACCGCAGCGAAGACGAAGTCATGCTAATACGCAATCGGACGTCGAGAATTTTCTATGGTGGCAAGTTTTACGACTATCCAGTATCGCTGAGCGTACAGACGATCATGAATCTAGGTATATTTCGGACCATTAAAATAGGATTTAGCTATATCCGTGCCAGTCTGTTTCCGATTAAAAATGAAAAGTCCCTGGAAGAGTTTTTTATTAATCGTTTCGGTCGGGAACTGTATGCTACTTTTTTTCGCGACTACACCGAAAAAGTCTGGGGCGTACCCTGCTCTGAGATAACTGCTGAATGGGGCGCCCAAAGAATAAAAGGTTTGTCGATAATGAAGGCTGTTGTGCATGCCGCTAAGCAATTAATTTCGCCGGCAAAAAGCATTAACCAGAAACAAACCGAAACCTCCCTGATCGAATATTTTCTATACCCCAAATTTGGACCCGGGCAGATGTGGGATTGTGTGGCCAAAGATGTCATTTCCATGGGCGGTGAAATTCACTATCACCACCGGGTTGATGAAATAATTGCCAATCAATCTGCGGTAACCAGCGTCAGCTATGTCAATCAGGAAAATAACCAAAGATTTACCATCGAATCGGATTATTGTTTTTCCAGCATGCCAATAAGAGATTTGGTAAAAGCCATTAAACCTGGGGTTCCAGAAAATGTGCAAACCGTTTCAGATGGCCTGATTTATCGAGACTTTATTACTGTGGGATTGTTGGTAAACAAACTAAAGGTTCAGCCAAAATCAAACGAACAATCCGACCTGATACCGGATAACTGGATTTACATCCAGGAACCCCATGTGAAAATGGGGCGACTTCAGATTTTTAACAACTGGAGTCCGACCATGGTCGCTGATCAAAATACCGTATGGATAGGTCTGGAATATTTTTGCAATGAAGGAGATGAATTCTGGTCATTGCCTGATGATCAAATTATTTCAATGGCCATCGATGAACTCGATTCAATCAAAATTATCGACAAATCAGAAGTCATCGATAATGTATTGGTAAAAATGCCCAAGGCTTATCCTGCTTACTTTGGTACTTATGATCAATTACCTGTTATACGCTCACACCTGGACGAGATTGGAAACCTATTTCTCGTAGGCAGGAATGGTATGCATAAATACAACAACCAGGACCACTCCATGTTATCCGCAATCACCGCCGTGGAAAACATTGTTAGTGGCATTACAGACAAGAAAAATATATGGGAAATTAATACCGAAGAGGAATATCACGAAAGCAAGTAATTTCGTTTAGTTGGTATCATCATCTCGAAGCCTTGCTAAATTTCAGGGCTAAATTTCAGGGCTAAATTTCAGGGCTAAACTTCAGGGCTAAACTTCGGGATCGTCCTCGAATGGCAGCAAAATGTACAAAACATACAACAATAAAATGGGAGACAGGGTGTGCATCGGGCGTTGCACGTCCCAAATGGATATCTTGATATAGGTCATCATTGCCAACACAGTAAAGATACTACCCAGGATTAACAAACCAATAATGGGTTTGCTGGAAAATTCCCTGCGTAGTGCAATCCCGCCCAAAAGATAGAGGTGAACACCCAGGGCCAGCACAAAAACAACCGGGGTTAAATACTGGTAAATCTTGCCAGCAACAACCATCATATATTCTTTCTTGGCAACCAGTTTACGGTAATACCCCGGTAGCTTACTGTCAAAATACACACTTTTGCGTAAGCTATCATCGCCGGTAAGAATATTGTAGTTAAACAGCGTTTCCAGATCTTCCTTGCTGCCAACCCCTGTGGATAGCGGTTTGTAGAGTGCAAAGGTTAATGCCCTGGTAGTTAGATCCCAGAACACCGGCAACACCTGGGAATTAAACTGGCTGTGCCAGACCGGTCTTATTGATGCCTTTCGATCAAAACATTCCAGCTCTCCGGATTCACAGGCCGCTTTTAACTCCGCACCAATTTTTCTGTAAAACTCAAATTCCCGGGTAGCGTCATTGGGTCGATCATAGTAGCCCGCTCGCCGGGTGGCTGATCGTAAACTCCAGATATAAAACGAAGCCAGCATTTTTGCTTTTCCGCCAAGATAAGGTTCGAGCTGAGCAAATGTTGGGCTTGCCTTAAATGCCCTGGCCTGGGCATCCCGACTGACGATGACATGAGTCTCCACCAAATTCGGTTTTATTCTCATCAATCCGCCCAGTGCTGAAACAAATTCCGGAGATTTCAATTCATTAATTACCGACACGCCATAATGGCTTTTGTTGATTTGTACAATTGCGTAGTGGGTAAACATGAACACAATTAGCAGCGGTACCATCATAAATGATCTGACCAGCGCGCTGGAGCCGCTATTCCATTTAAATGGCGGCAAGTAAAATCCGAGAAAAACCACCATGGCCGGAATAATCCAGATCGACTCCTCGCGCGTGATCCACAACCAGGTGAATGAAATCCCTAACATCAGCGCCCATAACCAGGCTCGGGAATCCAGTTTATTGCGTCTATTCCAGATTCCAATCAGGGTCGAAAAAACCAGCAATGACAAACTCAAGTACAGGCTCGCTCGCATGGTCGAACTCATGAGCGGGTAGCTGTAGTTCAGCGGGTTAAACAATAAGAACAAAAATCCGAGAAACAAATAATATGGGTTTCGTACCAGTGGTCGAATGGCTACAATGGCAATTACACAGGCAAAAATATAAACATAATGCTGCAGGGTCAGCAATGGAATGCCTATCCACACCGACAGCGCAACAAACACCGGATATCCCACACCCTTGATCAGGGTTTTATTTCCGTAGTCTCCCAGCCAGTTGCCTTCGAGAATCGAGATGGCCAATGTTGCGAATAGCGAATCATCGTGGGGCCTGAATTTAGCCAGTAAATCATGACCACCCACCATCCATAATTTGAATAACACAACACCCACCGCGGCGATGATCAGCCATTTAATGGTTGGGTTTTTTATGGTTTCAAAATCAGAATTCATGGTTTGATCAGATCGTGGTAAATTATTGTATGGGTGATAATACTGGAATCGTCGCAATGCGGGAAATCTCATTGAGCCCAATTGCTCTTAAGCCAGCATTCTTTAGCTTAGGGAACCTCTGATTAAAACATGAACAGTCAATTTGAGTTTAAAATGATCTGTCCAGTTTTAATCAGAGGCTCCTTAGAAATTGGTGACACTCTGCTTGTACCCCATTGTGAAGCAATAGATAATACTTGGCCATTATATTAGGGTTGACCTTCAACGAATATTTACAGGTAATTAATGAAAGACACTGCAAACACCGAAGTTTCGATCTCTACGGAGGAAATTTCCGAATATGCACGGGACGGCGCCATTTGCCTGCGTGGATTATTTGATCTTCACTGGCTGGATTCACTGGCTCGTGGGGTTGAAAAAAACTTCGAAAATCCCGGACCTTTTTCAACGGTATATACCAAACCTGGGGAACCCGGCGGATTTTACGATGACTATTGCAATTGGCAACACATCGAAGAATACCGCCGCTTTCTGGAAGATTCCCCGGTTGCCAAAATCTCAGGGATAATGATGCAATCAACAACATCAAAGATTTATCACGAACACGTTTTGATCAAGGAGCCAGGAACAAAGGAAGCCACGCCCTGGCATCACGACATGCCCTATTATGGTGTGGACGGAGATCAGACCTGTTCGATCTGGCTGCCTCTGGATCCGGTTCCACTACAGGCCTGTCCAGAATTTATCGCCGGATCTCATAATAGTGGAATGCTGTATTATCCCCGCCTGTTTTTAACCAGCGAAAATTACGGCAAAGGAATCGAAGGATTTGAAACCATTCCCGATATTGATAACGATAGAGACAATCTGGAAATTCTATCGTGGCAACTTGAGCCTGGTGATTGTATCGTCTTTCACATGCGGACCATTCATGGTGCACCACCCACCACGGGTCTGAAAACCCGACGTCGTGGATTTTCTACGCGCTGGTTGGGAGATGATGCCCGGTTTGCAATACGACCATGGGACACTTCGCCACCTTTTCCGGAAGTCAGGTTATCTCATGGCGACCCCATGGACCATCCGAGCTTTCCATTACTCTGGGCGGCCTAGATAATATTTCTGAGCAATGGCCAATAAAATAATTTTAATCGATCATCATGACAATCCCCGGGATGACCTGGTTACCCTTCGTTTGGGGGAAATGGGGTTTGACCTGGATTTACGTTGCCCATTTGAAGGAGATCAACTTCCCGAAATTGATGCGGATACCATAGGGGCGGTAATTTACGGCGGTGCCCAGAATGTTACCGAACTAGATCAATTTCCTTTTCTCGAGCTCGAGATCCAGTGGATAAAAAATGCCATGGAACAGAATTTACCGTTAATTGGTATTTGTCTCGGTGCCCAATTGATTGCCCATGCCCTGGGGGCAAAGGTCGGTCCCCACAAAGATGGGCTGTGTGAATTTGGCTATTATGAAATCACGCCCACGGCAAATGGATCTTCGTGGTTTGATCAAAAAATGCGGGTAACCGAGGCTCACTACGAGCACTTCGAACTACCCAAAGATGCTGAACTGCTGGCCACTGGGGAGAATTTTCCAAACCAGGCCTTTCGTTACAAGGATAACGTTTTTGCATTGCAATTTCATCCCGAAGTCACTACGAAAATTTTTCAACGCTGGCAAGATTCCGACTGGGCGTTCTTTGATCGCCCTGGGTCACAAACCCGAGAACAACAAAATGCGGTTATAGAGGCTGCTGACCTGATCCAGGGGAAATGGTTTTACAACTTTCTCGAGAAAATATTCGGTCATGCCGTCCCTAATCATCAACACCCCGAGCCCAATTAGTGATCTTCTAAGTGAGCACAACAAAACAAATTGTCGATCAGTACTATGTTTTGCTGAAAGCCCGGGACAGGAAAAACCTGCTTAAGCTGCTATGCGATGACATTGTCATAAACTACCACTCTCAATCCGACCAGTTCCCCTGGTCCGGAAAATTTATCGGTATTGACGGGTTTGATCGATTCTTTTCTCTGATTAAGGCAAACCTCAATATTATTGAGGTTTCCATAGTTGACACCGTGGTTGATGGAAACAAATTGGTCAATATATGCGAGGGGAAATGGGAATATATCAACAGCGGTTATGTGGTCCACGGCAGTATGGTTAATCTATTTACCGTGAGCAATGGTAAAATCTCCGGATACGATGTATTTGCGGATACCGCGGCGTTTGCTGCAGGAATTTAAAATCTTATTGATTGTCCGCTCTCGCTTAAAAACCATCTTTTGCATATAAATCAATAAGATATTTGTAAGTTCAACAATTTACCCTCAACTTTCAGAAATTAAAACATCAAGGTTTTAATCTTTTCGTCCCGTTTCTCTGACGTATAATGCCGAATAAACAATCACTTTAATATATAAATCATGTTGAGTTTAACTACATTGTTCACAACAATTTTGCTTGGGTCAATGCTGTTTTTTGTCGCCATTGTTGCGCCCTCGATATTTAAAAGCCTGGACGCGGAAGAAGCACTCAAATTCACCAAAAATGTATTTCCAAAATACTATTTATGGGGCATCGTAGTTTCCGCGCTGGCAACGGTATCAGCAATTATTGCCGGATCCTACACCGCAATTTTGCTGTTTGTGGTTTTGCTGGGGTTTGCATATAGTCGACAAATTCTGGCGCCCAAAATCAGGACAGCCAAGGATCAGTGGTTAGCCAGCGATTCTCCTCAGGATAAGGCGCTTTATAAATCCCTGCACAAACAAAGTGTCATTATCAACGCCACCCAGACTTTCATACTATTAATAATTGTCATCGTTACCCAGGTATTTCATCTAAACTAGGTCTGTACTCTTCGGGTTGAATTTAACCGCAGCCAGCCTCACCTATCTCCTATAGCGATTGAGGGTTTTATACTTAAAAGATGAATCATGTAATAATTATGGCCGATGAATTTATGCCTGGGGCCTTATCCTGCGCTGGTCATAAATTAGTTAAAACGCCGAATCTGGACAAACTTGCCCAGGACGGTGTGCGTTTTGAAAACGCTTATACACCATCACCCATGTGTGTACCGGCTCGGGCAGCGTTTCAGGCTGGTCGGCATGTAGACAAGGTAGGCAGCTGGTCCAGTGCAGAACCGTATTCGGGTAATCCTAATGGGTGGGGGCATCATCTGCGTGAAAATGGATCAACTGTTGCGTCCATTGGAAAACTTCACTTTCGATCATCCGAGGATGACAATGGTTTCGATCCCGAACTACTAGCGTTACACGTTGCCGATGGCGAAGGCTGGGTCCCCGGCCTGCTACGAAAAGATCCCTTGCCTTTCGATTCCACTGGCTATTCCGGCAATATCGGTGGCGGAAAAAGCCAATACAACCAGTATGATGGTCGAATTTGTGAGCGTGCCTGTGATTGGTTGAGTGATGCGCCGGAAAAACCCTGGGTGTTATTTGTCTCTTTTGTCAGCCCCCATTATCCATTGGTCGCACCCGATCAATTTTACGATCTATACGATCCAGAAACCGTGGATATGCCCTATTGCTATGAAACTTCCCAGCGGCCCGACCACCCGGTAGTAAAAAAATTGATGGCAGCCAGCGGTTATGACAAACACTTTGATGAGGAAAAGATCAGAATAGCCCGGGCAGCTTATTACGGTTTATGTAGCTATGTTGATGACATGGTAGGTCAGATCATGGCTTGTCTGAATCATAATAGACTGGCTGATCAAACCCGGGTCGTATTCACCGCCGACCACGGAGAAATGCTGGGCAATCATGGCGCATGGACCAAGATGCTAATGTACGAAGATTCAGCAGGGATTCCCATGATACTGAGTGGCCCTGGGATTGCCAAGAACAAAGTTTGCACCACCCCGGTTACCCTGCTGGACATTCCTCCGATGTTATACGCTGATCATAATTGCCAGGCCGTAGACATTGATCTCGATGGTGAGTCATTGGCAAGTTTAAGCGAGCAGCAGCGACCAGACCGATGTATTCTGAGTCAGTATCACGACGGCTGGTCAATAACCGGTTATTACATGCTGCGATGGGGGAAATGGAAATACATCCATTATCCTGGCTTCGATCCTCAATTGTTTAACCTGGTAGATGATCCCCAGGAACAAATGGATCTGGGGACGTCTTCAGATCATCAGGCTATTTGTGCTTTGGGAGAACAACAGCTACGAAAATTTCTCGACCCTGATCTTGTAAACGACCAGGCCTTTGCCGATCAGGCCAAATTGATTGAAAACTTCGGCGGTGTAGAAGGCATAAAAGAGAAAATGGCGCTATATTTCGACTTCACGCCACTTTCTGAAGAGACCAGCTGAATCAATATTGCCATGACTGAATCAAACCCCGGACGCAGATCAATCCCGCGAGGTAACCGACGCCGCGGGCCGCGTAAACCCCTAAAGCTGGACACCACAGTACCTTCTCCGTGTTTGTCCGTTTGCCGATTCGACGGCGAACCATTTTGTCGGGGATGTTACCGAAATGCAGATGAAATCCGCGAATGGATCATCATGTCCCGGGAACAAAAGCTTTCGGTGCTGGAATTAATCGCTCAACGACGTAAGGAAGAAACCGGAGAACAGATTTGGTAATTTGCAATTTAGCAGCTCCTCCCATCACAAAAGGGATCGACCCGGAAATGATTATAAATTGATCGGGATTTTAAACCTAATATTGCAAAGGACTGGAGCCAATAAATTATCACGGCTTTTGCACATACATTATTTTTCACTACATAAATGCTTTGGCATTTAGGCAATTTTTCACCGAAACAGAATACTAGCCGGTTTAAACCACTTCTTTATCTGCCTGGATGGGATCGAAAGCACCCATTATTTTCATTGTTCCCCTTGAAGTGAATTCGTTCAGTTAAGGCATGTTTTCCTTAAAAATGCCCTTTTATCAGTGATTTACTACCGTTCGTCGGATTATTTTGACTATTTAACGACCTGATAATAAGTTTGCCGTAGTGAAAAAAGAAAGAGGTGTTGGTGCTAAAGAAGGGGCGACGTCGGAGGTCGTCACGGTGACAATAAAAAATGGTTCTACAATTTCCCTGGGTATCGCACTGTTTGCCAGTGTAGGTATCTTGCTAGTTTCCACATCAATTTTTGATGGGAACTTGAGTGCTATGGAATTTGCAATCGAAGCCTTACCCATTGCGTTTGCGCTTTGTGGAATCGGTCTTCTTATCCTTCCAATGTTCAAATTTCGCCGTCCTGTAGACGAATCGACCTATATCCAAAACTTTACTTCTGACGAAGAAATCTATGAATTGAATATTAATTCAGTTGAAGAACAAGTCACAATTGACCCAGATTTTTCTAACCAAAAAGAGTTTTTTAAATCCCTTGAATCAATTGACAAGATACTCGACAAATACGAGGAGGAGGAGGAAGAGGAGCCTGAGGACCGCATAGGACTCGATTCGAGTTCATACATAACTAGCTCAGCCGACCCAATTGCAGAAGCAAATGTATTGATATTTTCTGGTAAGAGCAGTCAGGCGATAGAATTATTATTGGCTTATTTTGAGCTCCATGGGTCCGATTCCGATAGTATTGCCCTGGAATTAGTTTCTATCATTGAGAATGAGATTAACAAGGAAGATGTGGATCGGGAATGGCTAAAATATCTCTACTCGAAACGAAATAATATTTTATTCAAGCTCCAGGACAAACGAAGCAAGCTATCAAATTCAACCTGGTCGTTTATCCAACAACTATACATTGATCAAATCGAGTCTGGAATGTTTGGATTAGATGGTTTGCTAGACACCGAAGCGGTTTATGAAGAACGCAGAATTCGAACTCTCTTCACTGGTTTGAATTCCAAACCATACTAATTACAAACATAGTTTTTTTCCAAATAGACGACTGAATCTGCAATAATTTCTTCCAAAATATCAAGGTTCAGATCTTCCAGTTTTTTGACATACAAACAGGATTTACTGTGCTTGTGCTTGCCCAGTTTCCCTAGCTGTTTCTGGTAGTTCGAGAACCCTGGTATAATATAAATTGTCAGATTTTGTTTTCGCGGTGAAAATCCTGTAATTAAACAATCCCCTTCCCGTCCGCTACTATATTTATAGTGATATCTTCCAAAGCCGACAATTGAATCACCCCACATTTTTGCCCGCTTGCCCGTTATCTTGCTCATCATCGTTTTCAGTGTATTGCAATCCTTTTGCTTCACCGAATCGGGCACAGTTTTAATAAATGCTGAAACACTTTGGTTGTTCACCTTTGTCTTAAGCTCCGCCACTTATCGATTCTGCAATCTCAGATTAGGTCCTGATCCGATTAATGTCCAATAGTAAAATCGTTTTTCCCGCAAACGTCTTTACCACTGACCAGAAATAACGGCCGTCGTCCATAGTCATGTGCAGCGTTTTTCCGCCCCATCGACTCACCCAATTTATGGTCATAGTGGCTGGTTGCGGGCATCAGTCGAACGATGAACGCTGCCCTGCGGTGTTCGGTATGATTGGGTTTTGAGCCGTGGATCATATAAACATCATGGTAGGAAACCTGGCCTGCCTGGATAATTAAATCTTCTGCCGAAGCTTCATCAAAATGCTCCGAATCACAAACATCAAACAGGGTCATACCGGGCTTTTCTTCGCGATGATGAGAATAATTGTTTTTATCCCGATGGGAACCCGGAATAAACTGCATGGGTCCGTTTTCTTCGGTAACATCATCCAGCGCAATCCAGATTGACATGGTTTCCAATGGCCGAATGGGATAGTAATCACCATCCTGATGCCAGGGTGTACCTTTCCCGGTTATTGCCGGTTTGCCAAATATCGTCGTGCCCCACAAAATAATATCATCACCGATCAGCTGTCGCGCAATGTCGATTAATTCTTTCTGGATTGCAAATTCAAACCATTGTTTAGAACCTTTAACCCCCTGGGCCCCAGGAGTTGCCAGGTGGGGCCCAAGCATAAAATCTGAATCAATCCCCGTATTATTTTTAAGCAACTCGTTATAAGCAACTCGCATACGTTGGAGCGTTTCGTCGGGGAGACGATAATCCGGTACCAGATACCCTTTTTCGTGATATTGCTTAATCTGCTCAGGGCTTAACTTTGTGGACATTGTTTACACTACCTCCTGGAGTAGAGCCTAAAATCATTACCTGGAAAATCATACATCCGTATGACTTAAGTGTAAATGTCGTAACTTGATCTTGCAGTTTGAAATATTAGTTTTGATTTGATCAGACAACTACTTTCTCAAAAGCTGCCGTTCATTGCAATTCGGAAAAGGGCCGAGTTATACTCTGAGCCGACATTTACCTGCTGATCGGAGATTTACGATATGAACAAGAAAACACGTCGAAATGTTTTAAAGGGGCTAGTTGTTTCAACACCCGTAGCCTGGACGAAACCCGTTGTAGATTCAGTGGTATTACCAAGCCACGCGCAAACCAGTTTATGCGATGTCCCGGCAGATTGTTATAATACGCCGGGAGCTGTGGGTGGTGTGCAAAGTATTACTTGGACTGGCGGAACCGGTCCGTCATTCGTAACCTTACGTAACACCGCCAATTGCACAGGAGGGGAAACAGAAGTGAGAGTTGTCGCCGTTGCTCCCAGCGCAGTTGCAGCGGCAGCAATTGGATGCGAAGGGGTACTCATAGAACACACGTCACCTGATTTACCCACTGGATGCAGTTTTTGGCAATGTCCCAATAACTAAATTGAATGAGGGTATCGTTTGTGAGTCGACCGAAAATTCTAAGGAAAAATTCTTAGTACGCTTAATGTTGATTGGTTTTTCGATGCCCGATTCAGGCAAATTTAAGATAAATTTAACTTAGGCGACTGTCTCTTAAGGGCAATTAGCCGACGATTTTATGAAGTGTCAAAACGTCAGCTTTCCCTTAAATTGTAAGATCAAATCTAGTCGTAATTTTATAAGTGAATGATCGGGTCTAAACTTTTACATCTTAAGACAATTTGGGTAAATTTTTCGCACCCACAGCACCGAGTATAGTTCCATTTTCGATCAACTCGTTTGCCTGGTTGATATCTCTCGCCATGAATCGATCATTGCCAAGCTTTGAAACCTTATTTCGTAATTGGGAAATCGCTTTTTGCAAAGTCTTGCTGGTTTTTACCGGGGATCTGAATTCAACCCCCTGGCTGCCGGTTAAAAACTCGATGGCAATAATGGTTGCCAGATTCTTATTCATTTCAATCAATCGATACGCAGCGTGACAGGACATGGATACATGGTCTTCCTGATTGGCGCTGGTTGGGGTTGAATCGATTGAACACGGCGCTGCTTTTTGTTTATTCTCTGACATCAACGCGGCAGCGGTGACTTCAGCTACCATAAACCCGGAATTCAATCCGGGTTGAGGAGAAAGAAATGCGGGTAATCCATAGTTGAGCGCCGGATCCACCATGGTTGCGATGCGACGCTCGGTGATCGATCCGATTTCGGCAATAACTAAAGCGCATTGATCAGCGGCAAAGGCCACGGGTTCCCCATGGAAATTCCCGCCGGACAAAATGGATTCATTCTCAACAATCACCAGGGGATTATCGGTAACCGAATTGGCTTCGATTTCCAGGGTATTGGCAACCAGTCGCAACTGATCGATACACGCCCCCATGACCTGGGGCTGGCATCGCAGACAATACGGGTCCTGCACCCGTTCATCATCATCCCGATGGGATTCACGGATAGCCGACCCGTCGAGCAACCCACGCAGGCTTTGTGCGGCATCCACCTGGCCCTGGTGATGGCGTAATTCATGGATCTCTGCGCGGAAAGGCGCGGTAGAAGCCATCATGGCATCGCTGGCAATGGCCCCGGTTACCAGCGCACTCAGGCAGTATCGCCATGCGCTAAACAAACCCGCCAATGCAATTGCCGTGGACACCTGAGTGCCGTTAATCATAGCAAGGCCTTCTTTAGGACCAAGCTGATAGGGCTCAAGTCCGGCTTTTTTTAACGCCGTAGAAGCTCTGGCCGTCCTACCACCATAATGAACTTCACCTTCACCAATCATGGCAGCAGTGATGTGTGCCAGTGGGGCAAGATCCCCGGAAGCACCCACCGAGCCTTTTGCCGGTACCAGTGGCACAATCTGCGCATTGATCATCTTTTCCAGTTGTAACATTAATTTCCAGCTCACCCCGGAGGCACCGCGACCCAGGGATGCCAGCTTCAGCACCATCACCAGTCTTACGATGTCGTCACTTAAATTTGGGCCAACTCCACAACAATGGGAAAGAATCAGATTGCGTTGTAGTACTGCGGTTTGTTCGCCGGGAATCCGGGTATTGGCCAGTTTTCCAAAACCGGTATTGACGCCATAAACCGCATCACCTCCCTGAGCCGCATTGAGCACAATCCTGTGGGCTTGCTTAACTTTGGGTTTGCATTTCCGATCCAGGGTAATCTTTTGCCAGCCATCGAGGATGGACTCTAGTTGTTGGAGCTTGAGCAGACCGGGAGATAGTTTCATTTTAGTAATTCTATTTTAATACCAACCTATAATTCGGCCAGTTCATCCATGGTGCGTTTGTATTCATGGCTTATGTTTTCTTCATCTACATGGCAACCCTGATCAATAACCTGCTTACCACCTACAAAGACCTGTTGTACCGGATTATGGTTCCCGGAAAAAATCCAGCTGTCAATCAGGCTATCTTCGGAACGACCATATAATCGCGGATGCTGATTATCGAGAACCACAAAATCTGCTCTACTGCCCGCTTTCAGTGAACCAATCTTTCTGCCACTGCTCTGGCGGCCCCCTTGCAGTGCAGCGGAAAACAGCGCCCTGCCGGTGTTCAAATTTGATGGCGACGCCATGACATTGCGCTGGCGAGTTAACAAGCGTTGACCGTATTCCAACCAGCGCAACTCCTCCACCGGGCTGATGGAAATATGACTATCCGAACCAATTGCCCACATCCCGCCATGTTGTTCAAATTCAATTAAATTAAAAAACCCGTCACCGAGGTTGCCTTCGGTGGTCGGGCATAATCCCGCGACTGCACCGCTCTGGGCGAACCGGGCTGTTTCAACATCATCCATATGGGTAGCATGAATCAAACACCACTTGGGATTCAGATCGAAACGATTTAACAACCATTCCACCGGGCGTTCTCCACACCAGGCTCTGCAATCTTCCACTTCTTTGGTTTGCTCAGCGACGTGAACGTGGACCGCCGCCAGCTCGCAATCGGATAAATTTGCGATGACCCGGCTCAACGACTCTTCGGTTATTGCGCGTATGGAATGAGGGGCAATTCCCACTGAGCTGTTTTTATCTTTTGATTGCTCAATAAAATCGAACAATGCCTCTACGATTTCACAGAACTGATCCGCTGAATTGATAAACCGTTTCTGGCCTGCAATAGCTTCCTGACCACCAAATCCACCATAGCCATAAAGTACTGGCAAGGCGGTAAACCCCATTCCCAGGTCCATGGCGGCCTGCATGCATTGCAAGGTCATTTCAGCCCGATTTTTATAGGCTTTTCCGTTTTGATCGTGGTGCAGATACTGGAACTCTCCCACATTGGTGTAACCCATTTTCAACATCTCCAGGTACAAATGCCGGGCAATAGCATAGAGATGATGGGGCTGGATGCGCTCGAGATAATGATACATCGCCACCCGCCAGGTCCAGAAACTGTCCGTAGTTTTCTTGCCTCTAGCATCATCCCAATCGGCTTTTTCTCCCAACCCTGCCATGGCGCGCTGATGGGCATGGGAATGGCAATTTGGCATACCTGGAACGACGCATCCTGCAATTTGCTTAAACGCGTTATCATCAAGATTAGAATGAGTTTCCAGGGATTTGAAATTTCCCAATTGGTCAATTTCCACAGCAACATTGGACGCCCAGCCCGTGGGCAGTAATGCTGATTCGAATAATAATTTTGTCGGGGACTGCAAAACAAAAGTTCCTTGAATAGTTCAGAGTAGTTTAAAATTTTTTTTCTGTTAATCTACAATTATAAATTAAAACCCGGTCACAGACTGATGCTATTAACCAATGCCACTCTGGCTACAATGACAAACCATGACGATTATGGTCTGGTCACAAATGGTGCTATTGGTATCAATGACGGCAAAATCAGCTGGCTCGGGCCGACGTCGGAAATCCCCAAACAGTATGCTGATCAATCTGAGTCTGTTGACTGCGCCGGAAAGCTGATCACCCCTGGGTTAATCGACTGCCATACTCATCTGGTTTATGGCGGTGACCGGGCTGCAGAATTTGAATTGCGTTTACAGGGCGCGAGTTATGAGGAAATAGCAAATAGCGGCGGCGGCATTGTCTCTACTGTGGCCGCAACCCGCAATGCATCGGAGCAGGAACTCTATGATCAGTCTCTACCAAGGCTTGTGCAGCTAATGTCTGAAGGCTTGACCACGATTGAGATCAAATCGGGTTATGGACTGGACACCGAAAACGAAATTAAAATGTTAAAGATTGCGCAACAACTGGCCCATGGAACCGGCGTTAATGTACAGAAAACATTTCTCGGCGCCCATGCATTGCCCCCTGAATTTTCCAACCGCAAAGATGATTATATAAAACTGGTTTGCGATGAAATGCTGCCTGCTGCATTCGAGTCTGGTCTGGTTGATGCGGTGGATGCATTTTCGGAAAATATCGCATTTAGTGTAGCTCAGGTAGAGCGGGTTTTTGATGTTGCAGCACAACTCAAACTACCGATAAAACTCCATGCGGAACAATTGAGCGATTTGGGCGGCGCTATAATGGCTGCCAACCGCGGTGCACTTTCCGTGGATCATCTGGAGTATCTCCAACCCGAGGATGCCCAGATATTATCCGAATCCGGTACCGTTGCGGTACTACTCCCCGGCGCATTTTATTTTCTCAAGGAAACCAAATTGCCGCCCATTCCTGCATTGCGTGAACACCGGGTTCAAATGGCTATCGCCAGCGACTGCAATCCGGGCAGTTCTCCGCTGACATCATTATTGTTGGCCATGAATATGGCATGCACCTTTTTCTCCATGACGCCAATGGAGTCACTGAAAGGGGTAACTATTAATGCCGCAAAAGCACTGGGCCTGCAAAAACAAATCGGTAGTCTCGAAGTCGGAAAATCTGCTGATCTGGTTATGTGGAATACCCAAAACCCCGCAAGTCTTTCATACAATATTGGACTCAATTTGTGTGAAAGAATCATGATCCAGGGTCAGTGGTTCGATTAGTTGTCGGATTCACGGTCCGATTAGGGGTCATCCAATTAGTCGGCTAAAATATCCCTCTGAAATTACAACGGTAAATCTTATGTCACCCAGTCGAATCGATAAATCCAGGTCCATTAAGGCACCAACCGGAACAAAGTTAAACTGCAAAAACTGGCTAAGCGAAGCGGCTTATCGAATGATTCAAAATAACCTCGATACCGAGGTAGCCGAGAAACCCGAAGAATTGATTGTTTATGGCGGAATCGGCCGGGCTGCACGAGACTGGGAAAGTTTTGACAAGATACTGGAATGTTTAATTGAGCTCGAGGAAGATGAAACTTTACTGGTTCAGTCGGGCAAACCCGTTGGGGTTTTTAATACCCATACTGATGCACCACGAGTTTTAATCGCAAATTCCAATTTGGTCCCGGCCTGGGCCAACTGGGATCATTTTAATGAACTCGATCGAAAAGGATTGATGATGTATGGCCAGATGACTGCAGGCTCATGGATCTATATCGGCAGCCAGGGGATTGTCCAGGGAACCTATGAAACCTTTGTAGAAGCGGGTCGTCAGCATTTTAATGGCGATACCTCGGGCAAGTGGGTTTTTACTTCCGGGCTCGGCGGTATGGGCGGTGCTCAGCCCCTGGCAGCGACCATGGCCGGATATTCCATTCTTTGTGTGGAATGCGATGAAAGCAGAATCGATTTTCGGTTACAAACTAAATACGTTGATCACAAGGCAAAGAACCTGGATCAGGCGATGGAGATAATTGACCGCGCACGGGAGAATGGTGATGCTATTTCTGTTGGCCTGCTCGGTAATGGTGCCGATGTTATACATGAACTGATCAAGCGTGATATTAAACCCGATCTGGTTACCGACCAGACCTCTGCCCACGATCCGATTAATGGTTATTTGCCCATGGGTTGGACCATGGAAAAGTGGCAAAGTGAAATCAAAAGTAATCCTCAAAAAGTGGCTGAGGCAGCGAGAAAGTCCATGGCGCATCATGTCGAGGGAATGCTGGCATTTCACAAACAAGGCGTACCCACCGTTGATTATGGCAATAACATTCGCCAGGAAGCGTTGAATTATGGGGTAGAAAACGCCTTCGATTTTCCGGGTTTCGTTCCCGCTTATATTCGGCCATTGTTTTGTCGCGGCGTGGGACCGTTTAGATGGGTTGCATTGTCGGGTGACCCTGAAGATATATACAAAACCGATACCAAAGTTAAAGAACTTATCGCCGATGACAACCACTTGCATAACTGGCTGGACATGGCGCAACAAAGAATCAGTTTCCAGGGACTACCCGCCCGAATCTGCTGGGTCGGACTGGGGCAACGACATCGCCTCGGATTGGCGTTCAATGAAATGGTTCGGAATGGCGAATTAAAAGCACCCATTGTCATCGGTCGGGATCATCTGGACTCCGGATCGGTTTCGAGTCCAAACCGGGAAACCGAATCCATGATTGATGGCTCCGACGCGGTTTCCGACTGGCCATTGTTAAATGCATTATTGAGTACTTCCGGCGGTGCAACCTGGGTTTCACTCCACCACGGCGGCGGCGTAGGCATGGGCTTTTCCCAGCATGCCGGTCTGGTTATCGTCTGTGATGGCACCGAAGCCGCAGACAAGCGGATTGCCCGGGTGTTATGGAATGATCCGGCCACGGGAGTTATGCGCCATGCTGATGCCGGTTATCAGGAAGCCAAACAATGCGCACAAGAAAATAATCTAAATCTTGGTGCGATAAAGCTGTAATGGCCAATATAAATATCACCTATCTCAATGGCGATGACATCGATCAGTTAGGGATGACTAACGATGAGATTTTGGATGCCGTTGAGGATGGGCTGCGTGCGGCGGGGAATGGCGAAACCGTGATCGAACCAAGAATGCACCTGACCCCCAATCCAGAATTTGGTGGACACTTTAATGTATTACGCGGATATGTGGCACCCTTGAATATGGCCGGGGTAAAAATTGTGGGTGATTATGTAGATAATTATAAAAAGGGCCTGCGGTCGGAAATGGCATTACTAAATCTGTTTGACCCCAAAACAGGCATGCCTACGGCCATCGTCGACGCCACAGCAATAACCGAAATGCGAACCGGAGCATTGACCGCGCTGGGTGCTAAATACCTGGCACCATCTAACCCCAGATCCCTTGGACATATTGGTGCTCGGGGCACGGCTTATTGGAATGTTCGGCTACTCGACCACTTGTTTAATTTTGATGACATTCGAGTGCATTCCCGTCGCCCTGAAAGTCGCGACGCATTCAGCCAGCAGCTCCAACAGGATCTAGGCAAAGAAATCAGTGTGACGGACAACTGGCAGGACTGCCTGGAGAATACCGACATCATGGTTGAAGCCTCGCGCTTAATGAAACCCGAGCCGTTGTTTAAATCTGCGTGGATAAAACCCGGCGCTCTGGTCATGCCTTATGGCACCATGAGCACTCTTGAGTTGGACATCACCGAAAAGATGGATAAAATTTTTGTAGACGATCGCGGGCAAATGAATTCAGGTCCACTGGGCGCTTTGCGTCCCCACATCAACGCCGGCAAGGTCAGTATGGATTCCGTTGATGGTGAAATTGGTGAGATCGTTGCTGGCAAAGTTTCCGGCCGGAAATCAGACGATGAAACCATTCTGTTCTGGCACCGTGGTCTGTCTACCAGTGATATCGCCCTGGGTGCAGCAATGTTGACCAAGGCCGAAAAGTTCGGGTTGGGTCAGACATTGAAATACGCATAGTCGAAAAACTTCATAGAATCAGAATCCTGCAATGAATTACCAGACCATAGAATTAATACTGGAACGCCCGGTGGCGGTACTTAGCCTCAATCGCCCGAACAAACTCAATGCTATAAATAAGACTATGCTTGAGGAGTTGGATAGTGCATTGGACGAGATTGAGAACAATGAAGATATATACGCCATGGTGCTGCGGGGAAATGGCCGTGCTTTTTGCGCCGGTTTTGATTTGCAGGCGGGCATCGACGCCAATCGAAAAGGCGAAAAACAATGGCGTGCCGCATTGCAATACGATCTCGATGTGATTATGCGATTCTGGTATCTATCCAAACCCACCATCGCCGCGGTACACGGTTATGTGCTCGCCGGTGGGTTCGAACTTGCATTGGCCTGCGACATGACTATTTGTGGACGGGGAAGCCAGTTTGGCGAACCCGAAGTTCAGTTTGGCAGCAGTATTGTGGCGTTGCTATTGCCCTGGTATACCAATCCAAAGCGAGCGAAAAAAGTTTTACTCACCGGCCAGAATAAAATGAATGCCGAGGAAGCCTTTCAACTGGGTATCGTCAACGAAGTTGTTGATGATGACGAGGTATTCGAACGCGGACTGTCTCTGGCTAATGAAGTCGCATTGATGGATCCCGATTCAGTCAGGTTAACCAAACGGGCGATCAACGAAAGTTATGAAATCATGGGTATGCGTAAGGCATTATCCATGGGGGTAGATACTTCAGTGGAAATCGAAACCACCGAGTCGCCCCTGCGCAAGGAATTCAATCAGGTTTTTAGAAGTGAAGGTTTAAAGGCCGCAGTGGCGTGGCGGGAACAACGGTTGAAAAATACTTAGCTTCAATTCTTCAACGAATTTTATGACATCACAAACTCCGGCACATTCGCTGGACCCATTACTTAAGCCCGATTCCATTGCCCTGGTAGGCGCATCCGTTAAAGACGGAACCCCTGGCAATATTCTGGCGAACATGGTGATCAATTCAGGATACCCGGGGAAAGTATTTCCGGTTAATCCAGGTTATGACAAACTACTTGACCTGACATGCTATGCCAGTCTCGATGCCCTGCCCCAGACAGTGGATCACGTAGTGCTGGCGGTTTCCAATGCCCGACTCGAAGGAGCGCTTGGCCATGCAATCAGCCATGGCGCCAGAGCGGTGACTATTTATGGCAGCTGTATTCTTGAGCAGGATTCCGATCCGCCATTGCAGCAACGTCTGATCACCAAAGCCAGGGCCGCGGGAATTGCGGTTTGTGGCAGTAATGGTATGGGTTTTTATAGCCTAACTCAGGATCTGTACGCCGGAATTTATCCATTGTCACAGGAACCAGCAAAAGGTGGCATCAGTTTCATTGCCCAGTCGGGTTCTGCTTTTTCTGCCCTCGCCCACAACGGTTGTCGGTTGAAATTCAATCTCTGCGTATCCAGCGGGAATGAGATGGTTACCACTACGGCAGATTATATGGACTGGTCTCTGGAGCAGTCCTCAACCCGGGTAATTGGCCTGTTTCTTGAAACCGTGCGCGACCCCAGTGGGTTTGTTGCTGCACTTGAAAAAGCCCGGGAGAAAAAAATCCCTGTGGTTGTATTGAAAGTTGGACGATCTCCTCTGGGTGCGCAAATGGCCCAAACCCACACTGGTGCTATAGCCGGCGATCATGCGGCCTATGAAGCGCTATTCAAGCGTTATGGGGTAATCGAAGTGGGAGATTTTGATGAAATGGCAGCGACCTTGATGCTATTTCAAACTACTCGTCGCGCCGGACCCGGCGCCCTGGCCACCATCCAGGAGTCCGGGGGGTTTTGTGAGATGGTCACCGACATCGCTTTTGATCTCGATATTGAATTTGCAAAAATAGAATCAGCGACCAAGAAAAAAATTCAGCCCCACCTCGAACCTGGCCTGAAAGCAGATAACCCACTGGACGCATGGGGTTCAAATGATGATTTCGAAAATCATTTTTACGTTTGCATGTCCAGCCTGATGAGCGATCCTTATGTAGCGGCCGGTGTGTTCTTTACCAATTTCAGAGATGGCTACTATTTATCCGAGGCATTTTTTCGGATCATGCAACAGGTAAGCAATGAAAATCAGAAACCCCTGGCTATGGCAAATTGTTATGGCGACCTGGCTCATAACAGTTTATGCATGCGCTCTGCTGATGCTGAGATTCCACTTATAGACGGTGCCCGAGAAGCCTTGTTGGGGACTAAACATCTATTCGAATTTCGTGATTACAGTAATCGGGATTACGCAACGGCTAAACCCAAAAGCAAAAGCCCGGATAAGATTAAAAAATGGCGTGAACGGCTAAACCTAAAACCCAATACCATTCTCAATGAATTGGAGTCATTGGCATTGCTGGCGGATTTTTCCATTCCGGTGGTCAGGCATGCCGCTGCAGACAATAAAAATGAACTAATTATTGCCACAAAAGAGATTGGTTATCCATTAGTTCTCAAAACTGCCGCAGCTGAAATTAGTCATAAAAGTGACCAGGGCGGTGTGGTGGTGGGCATTGAAGATGAAAATTCATTGCTCGACCATTATCAGGATTTTTCCCAACGGCTTGGCGCCCGGGTAATGTTGAGCGAAATGGTATCCGATGGTATCGAGATTGGTCTTGGCAGCGTCAATGATCCCCAGTTTGGACCTTTCATTATGTTGGCTGCGGGCGGGATATTGATTGAGTTAATTTCAGATCGGGTAGTTGCTCTTTGTCCAATTGATAAAACTGAAGCCAATGAAATGTTGTCCAGCTTAAAAATTGAAAAATTAATCACCGGCATACGCGGCCAGGCACCGGGAGACAGAAACGCCCTGGTTGAAACCATTGTTTCATTTTCTCACCTGGTTTTTGAGTTTGGTGACGTTATCAAGGAGATAGACATCAATCCCATCATCGTCAATGAAAACGGCGCCATCGCAGTAGATGGACTGGTAATTACGAAATAGCGCTACCCAACCTCATGCTGATAAATTCTGGATGGGAAATTTATCGCTGCCTAAATATTCTGCGAGATTTTCTATGTCTTCTCCAAGAGGTCGATCCTGTTCAAAAGTTGCAACAACAGAACGTACACCCTGGTAAATATTCAACACACCGGCTGGGGCTTTGTCTATGTCGCCCCGAAGTTCCAGGCCCTGACATGAAATTACCAACTCCATTGCGCATAATTTCGTGGCCAGTTCTATGGCCTGATCCAGGGATTTCGCCCTTAATGGCGCATGATTCTGAATGTCTTCCACACCATCCGCATTGATGCTCGGCCATAGCATCACCGGTGTAAACAATTGTTTAATTTCTGCCACCAGCGCCTCGGCAAGTTTCAGGGTTGGCGCAAAACCATTGGAATCAGCACCCGGGACTGCTAAATATTGGGGTAACTCACTATGTCGATTGCTCAACAGTTTTGTCATTCGGGCAAGTTGGGTGACAACAACCTGATCTAGGGCACGGCAAACCGTTTCCAGAACCAATGTGATATGGGCTGAATAATATCCACCGCTGGAAATAATATTGTGATTCTCTAAATCCACTACCGGATTATCGGTACAGGCATTGAGCTCTAGATTTACCGTATCTCGAGCGAATTCCAAAGCCGATAGTGCAGCGCCATGAACCTGAACGATGTTGCGAAATGACAGTGGATCTTGAATTTTTCGCCACTGGTTTTCTTCAAATAAAACACTGCCTTCGAGCAATGAACTCAATTGGCCTGCCGCCTGGGCACACCCTGGTTGAACTGTGCTGCCCAGCTCAATGGTATTTAGTGGCGATAAATTTGCCCGAAAAGCTTCCATGGAAACCGCGGCTGTACACTGAATCAGTCGTATCAGCAGTGTTGCATGCTGCAATGCAGTTGCGGACAGCGCGGCGGAAAAACTGGCGTGATTTGCTAACGCCAAACCGTCCTTGGGGCCTAAGACCAATGGTTTCATGCCGGCCTTTTTCAACGCCGTTTTAGAGTCCATGATTGAACCGGATTCAGTGATCATTTTTCCTTCACCGATGAAAGCCAAGCCCATGGTTGCACCCCAGCATAAATCACTCGCACCAATGGAACCGATGTTGTTTATTAGGGGAATCAGATTATTGTTTAAACATTCCCGGATGAAAAGTGCAACTTGGAGGGAAGTGCCTGGCGCGCCGGATAAAAGGGTATTCAATCTCACAATCATCGCCGCCCGAACCATGTTCCGATTTAAGGGCGTACCCAATGAATGCCCTCGCCCGCGCAGAGTCTGATAGGAAAATTCAACCAACTGCTCCTGGGAAAGTTGTTCGCTAACCCTGGAGCCAAGGCCTGTAGTTAATCCGTAAATCGGTTGTTCCGAACTTATTTTTTGATCGACAATTTCACGAGCCCTGACCATGTCATCCAACCCATCGGGGGATAAATTTACCTCACAATGAGCCGAATTTGCCAGATCAACCAGTGTATCAATATCTAAATTATTTCCGGTTAAGGTAAATTTGTTTTTTTTACCCATGAATAAACTTTACGCCCCAAATGATTTAATGATTTGTCTTTGAACAGCGATATAACCACTGGACAATACATTAATATTTGACCGTAAAATTTCATGAGCTGCGGGCAGTTGATGGAATGGCAATCCGGGGTGGGCATGATGTTCAACGTGATAAGACATATTCCAGCAGAGCCTTCTAACCAATCCATTGGTCAAAGTTGTTCGAGTGTTGCTGAACATGTCTTTTACCTTTGGACATAACGTATGCTCGGCGAGCAGGAACAATCTTAAAAACGGCTGACCCACAATGACGGGAATAATCCAGTATTTCCAGATCGAATCAAACCCGCCCACTGTCCCCAGGCTAATAATTACAATATAAAAACCCACAAAGAATCTTGCTTCATTCACCACTGCGGACGTACGGGATTGGCTAACGTAGTGGGTCTGATTTTTGCCCATGGCAAAATGCGCAATGGCCTTAATTTGCTCGAGCCAGTATCGGAACCCCGACACATACCAAAGATATTGCCCCAGAGTCTGGGGTTTTTCGCCATCGAGTTCAGGATCCTGACCCTGGGTTTGGGTATATCGGTGGTGAGCCATATGAAAACATTGAAAAAACCGCGGCGGTAGCATGATTACCAGTCCACAAAACAATGCGGTAATATTATTTAACCAGGGTGTTGCAAAAGCAGTTTTGTGAATGGATTCATGCAATGGCGCAAATAAAAATATCAGCAAAATTCCTAAAATCAGAGTGACTACGCCCTGAGAAAATAACCCGTCCAACTCCTTCAGTAAAAATACAGATAACCCAATAGCGGCTAAATGCATACCCATCTGAATAAATCCAGCTGTATTGTTTTTTGTCATCAACGGCTTGAGCTGCCCCTTGATGGTGGGCGATGATTCTGAAACAGGCATTATTCAAATAAATAGGAAGTTAAGAATGTTGTTTTGGGCGTTGTTGAGGTACGCTTAAGATACCACAAGATTGGAATACATCCATGTTCACCTATTTAAATCCCGACGTTCGCGAGCAATTGGCCCAGTCTGGAAAATTAACCCAGATTCTAGCCAACGGCGAAAAAGTTACTAAAGATAATCCAGCCAGCAGTGGCGATCTGGTGATTAACCTTTTGGGCCCTATTCCCCTGCCTCTAAAGTTAAACGGTAAATCCTACAATATACAGTGGTATGCCGCGGTGCGCAGTACCGAGCTTGAAAAAGTGGAATCATTGGCAGGAGAGCTCAGGGAAAGCGGTGGTCAGAATCTATTTGCAACACTGGCATCGTCAATGGCGGTAAATAGCGTGTTACTCATCGGAGAGCCGCAAAATTCAGACAACCCTATGGTTCGGGTTCATTCTAATTGCCTCACAGGGGATGTCTTTGGCTCCGAGCGTTGCGAATGTGGACCTCAACTTAGCGCTGCCGTAGATCGTATCGCATCCAGCGAACACGGCGGAATGATTGTTTATATGGCCGGCCACGAGGGGCGCGGAATTGGTTTGTGGGCAAAAGCCGCAACCTACCTGCTGCAGGACGCGGGAGAAAATACCTATCAGGCGAACCAATCATTAGGCCTGCCTGCTGACTCCCGTGACTTCATTGATGCTGCGGCACTGATATTACATTTTCTAGGCAATCGACCATTGCGCTTGTTAACCAATAACCCAAAAAAAATTGAAGACCTTGAAAAAGCTGGACTGTCCCAGATGTCCACAGAAAAACATGTGGCTGGGGTTTCGAAGTGGAACAAAGGTTATTTATCAGCCAAACAGGATTGGGGGCATAAAATTGGTGATGATGATTTGAAGTAATCGCCACTTAATTCCCAAATCTACGCCATAGGGAACCTCTGATTAAAACATGAACAGTCAATTTGAGATCAAAACAATCAATTTCTGCGTTGCAAAACTTCGCAATAGCCGTGCTATTACGTGCGTTTCGCGCCTTGAACTTGATTATTTTGAATCACAACTTGATCTGCCCAGTTTTAATCAGAGGCTCCTTAGGTTATTTTGTCGCCGATTTTAATTTTCTGTTCCCATACATGACGATGAACGAGTGAGCCGCCAGAGTTATTAGCACAATAAAGCCACCAACAAGCGTTTGATTGCCTGGATGCTCCTTGAGAATAAACCATACCCACAATGGCCCGATAATCGACTCCAGCAACATCATTAAACTGACTTCCGGGGCTGAAATATATTTTGGACCAATAAACATCATACTTGAAGCGATGGGCAACAACACAAATCCCATTAAAAACAAGTAGGTTAAATCACTATCTGAGGTTTGAGATGGGGTGACAAACGGTTCAAGAATCAATGCCATGAAAAACCCACCGAGCACAAGAGCTGGCAACAAATCTCTGTCACGGTTTTTTGCTACAACCGTAAAACTAATGGCGAGGGTCAATGCGGCCAATAACCCTGACAGGTTTCCAAGCTGGGCATCGGGCATGGTGCTGGGTCCATCGCAAATGATGTAAACACCAATGGCTGCAATGAATATCGCAATCCAGGTTCGCCGCCCTACTTTTTCTTTCAGAAACAGCCATGAAATCAATGCCGCAAACAAAGGTGTGGTACTTATGATGAGTAGTGTATTTGCCACAGTGGTATGAGTTACAGAAAAAATAAAACTTAAATTGCCCACCACGTACATTACAATCATTAACAGACCCGGTTTGCCGATCCTGAAAAATGCTTCAATGATATTTTTTCGATAATGCAAACTAAGCAGAATTAGCATCCCAAGGCTATAAAACAGGCCACGCCAGAAGGCTATGGTTAAACTGTCCGCGGTGATCAGGCGAGTTAACAAACCATCTGGGCTGACGCAAATAACACCCAGGGCTGTAATAATCAGCCCTTTGGAATGGTTGGATAAAGAAGCAAACACGATTTGAAATCTAGGGGGCCTCTACAACAGCCTGGACGAATCAATTTGATAATCAATCTTCTCAAGATTAAGGTGGGAAACGCACGGTATAGTTATTCTATTGCAAAGTTTTCCAACGAAATTATTGTAAAATTTGAGCTCAAATTGATCGATCATGACTTTTGCAGAGGTTCCTTAGCTGATTGATACTTTAAGTAACTGTTTTACGTAGCTATCGGAAACCGATTTCACAACTACCTTGTGACATTGATTGAAATTCATAAATGCGCCTATTTCTTTGGTTAATGCCACGGTGAATCGATCAAGGTTTTTCAAGTTAGGTTCGAGCACCAGATTTTGAATAATAAAGGTGTTGGTTTTCCTGTCCGCCTTGCAATCCATTCGCGCAACCAGAGTACCGTTCCATAATATAGGCAAACAGAAATAGCCATGCTTTCGCTTTAATGCGGGAACATAACATTCTATCTGGTAATCGAAATCAAATAGCATCTTCATGCGCTTGCGTTGGATCACAAAATTGTCAAATGGGTTAAGGATTTTTAACCTGGATTTCGATTGGGGCTTCTTTAACAACTCAGGGGAATTGGGTAGCGCATAAAATGTTTGATCTTTCACCTGAACCTGCATTACCTGCCCTTCCTCCATCAGGTTTTCTAACTCAGTTTGAATCATGGGTTTTTTACCCTTTCTTAAATAGCTGATCTCATTAGCGTCACCCAAGCCATTAGCATTGAGATATCGAATGATCACATTTTTCGCCCATTCACTTTGGGTTGGCGGTGTTGTATCAATATTCCCTGGAAGGATTCGTTCGGTCAAATCATAAACCTTTTGGAAGCCTTGTCGCCGGGCAACCATTAACTTGCCTTCCATGAACAATTGTTCCAATGCGGTTTTTGCAGGCTTCCACTCCCAGGTCGCCAGCTTGCCCTTTTCCTTGCGCTCGAAATCTTTGGCCTGTAACAGACCTTCCTCGGTAACACGTTTAAGTACATGGCGTTTGATTTTGGAATCGCATTCATACCAGAGTTTTCGACCTTTTGCGATTTCAATTTTGTTTGGTAATGAAAACCTGAAATCAGACATAGGCAAATAGGCCGCGGCATGGGACCAGTATTCGAAGACCTTGCCTGTTTCAATCAATTCATCCAAGTGTCCTAACGCATAGCGTGGATTGCGACTCCACAAGGTATGATGGTGGGCGCGCTGGATTACCGAGATGGTATCGATCTGGATATAGCCGAGGTGTTCGATTGCTGCCAAAGTGGCTTCTATGGCTTTACCTTTTGCAGGCTGTGCTAATACCTTCTGACTATGCAATACCAGTTTTCTGGCTTCTTTAATGGATAATGTATTTGAATTCACGACTAAGAGTATCTAGAGATCCAACCCGGCACGCTGCTGACCCCACCACAAATGCGCTTTTGCACCCATGGTCATAAATGGTTCCGGAAAAAGTCGTTTGGGTTGATCACTGCTACTTAACTCATGAACGATTTCATTTTTCACCCCCATCGCATGATCGACGATAGCCATGCCGCCCAGGGTCCCCTTGGTCGCACCCAGACCATTGTGACAACATGCCGCATAAATGCCCTTTTCCACTTCACCAAAAACCTGGACAGAATTTCGGGACAAACACAAATGCCCGCCCCAACGATATTGCATTTTTACGTTTGGCAGCATTGGGAAGCGTCTTCTAAACGAGACATCGTGGCGGATTCCGGATTTTTCAATTTGCCCAACGGAAGTTTCCATATGCGGATTGTAGGTAATGTGATTGCGCACAATAATTCGATTTTCACGCATTCGGCGAACGGTGGAACCCATGGGGTGAGCCGGGGTAATTCCCCATTCGGCTTCGCCACCCAAATCCCGTTGTTCCGTAGGGGTCAATTCCCGGGTCATACTGCCATAAAGAAAAATATGCATCAGCTGCCGTCGATAAAATCCAAAAGATTCAAGATGACCATTTATGGTCAGAATAATATTTTTCGCCGCCACCGAACCATTCTCGGTAAACACCTTATTGCCATTTTTACATTCAATGCGCACAACAGCGGAATCTTCATATATATCCACCTGGCTGTGCGGCTCATTAGCCTGGCCATCCGCCAAACCATTCGCCAAACCATTCGCCAAACCATTCGCCAAACCACGAATATAGCCCGCGGGCTGAATCAGCAAGCACCCCGGGGTATGAATTCCACCATTATAATAATCGGTGCCGATGACGGCCTGTAACTCGCTTTTACTTAATTTACTAAATGGCTCATTCAGTTTCTGCAAATGTTGAGAATAGGTTTCCAACGCCTTCATACCCACGCCATCTGTCGCTGCATTTATCTTACCGATGGGCGATGAAAATTTCTCAAGTCCGTATTGATCGATTATGGACTTTGCATAATCAATGGCTATACGGTTCATTTTTATTTGGATTCGATCTGCATTGTTCTCGCCGCTGTAGTCTTCACTTTGAACATCATGAGGCAGGTCGATCATAAATCCGCTGTTACGTCCCGAAGCACCCCAGGCAATTTTCTGGGCATCAAGCACGACTACTTTATCCCCAGGGGCTTGATCGATAATCCGTTTGGCAGCAGATAGCCCAGCGAAGCCCGCGCCTACAATCACCCAGTCGGCTTGAATGGAATCCTGAAGTACTTTGGATGGTGGTGGCGGTGGCAGAATTTCATACCACCCTGATCCCTGCAGATCTGCAGGGGTTCTAGCTGCAGTTAAATGCATCGACTAATTTTCAGAATCCGAGGTAATTCCCGAATAACTACCCATTGTTAACGGTCTTAGTCGATGGAAGAATCAACACTCTGATCGGATATGTCGATCCAGATTGTTTTCATCTCGGTATACTGATCGTGGGCATGAATAGAGTTATCACGGCCACCAAAACCCGATTGCTTGTAACCACCGAATGGCGTAGTGATATCACCTTCACCAAAACAATTGACGGTTACCGTTCCCGCACGAATTGCCCTGGCCATTCGATGGGCGCGTTTTAAATTGGCGGTGAATACCGATGCGGTCAATCCGTAATTGGTGTCATTGGCAATTTCTATGGCTTGATCTCCGCCGCTAACGGTGATGATGGCCAGAACCGGTCCAAAAATTTCTTCACGGGCAATAGTCATATCCCGCGTTACATTGGTAAAAATGGTGGGCTCAATAAAATAACCACCATCGATTTCCATGGCATTACCGCCGGCAATAACCTCCGCGCCTTCGCTCTTTCCAATTTCAATATACTTCAAAATCTGTTTGTATTGCTTTTCAGAAACAATGGCTCCCAGTCGATTGGATGGGTCCAGTGGTGTGCCCGTACGCCATTCTCGCAATCGATGCAAAATACGTTTCACCAGCTGATCCTGCACCGCCTGGTGCACAATCAATCTGGAGTTTGAAGAACAGTTCTCACCCATATTCCAGAAAACCGCATTGGTCACATGCTGGGCAACCACATCCAAATCTTCCGCATCATCCATGACCACGCAGGGATTTTTACCGCCGCATTCCAGTACAATTTTTTTCAGGTTACTTTTAGCTGAATACTCGAGGAAAAATTTTCCAACTTCCGTTGAACCGGTAAAGGAAACCATGTCGATGTCGGGATGCAAGCCAATCATCTTGCCTGTGGATTCGCCCGGGCCAGTCAGTACGTTAAACACTCCGGGTGGTACGCCGGCTTCCGTAGCAAGCTCTGCCAGTCGCAAGGCGGTCATATTTGTTTCTTCAGCGGGTTTTACAATCAGACTGTTACCTGCGCCGAGGGCGGGTGCCAGTTTCCAGGCCACCATCATAATGGGAAAATTCCAGGGCAAGACACAAGCCACCACGCCAACCGGCTCGCGCACAATCATGGCAACCGCATCATCGCCGCTGGGCGCGACCTGGTCATAAATCTTATCAATGGCTTCTGCATGCCATTGAATACAGTGAATAGATTCGGGAATATCGATGCTTTCAATTTCTGCAATGGGTTTGCCGCTTTCGAGGCTTTCCAGCACCGCCAGCTCTTTCTGATTGCGCTTGATTAATTTGCAAAGCTTTATCAATACCTGTTTGCGCTCGGATGGATGCAATTTGGACCAGCGACCATCTTCAAAGGCCTCACGGGCTTTTAAAACTGCATGATCAACATCGGTCTGGTTACACGACGCAATCCGGGTCAGAACCTGGCCATTGGCCGGATTTACCGTATCAAACTCTTCGCCGCTTTTGGATTTGCAAAATTTGCTGTCAATATAAGCGCCTTTAGGGAAAGCCAGTTCTGCGGCGATGGATTGGTATTCTTCAAGCGTTGATAGTGACGACATTATCGGTTTCTTGCTGTATTTGGTTTGGTTGATCGGTTGATGAATAGTCGGCTTTAATTTTAGCCATGGTAGCACTTAAGGTTTTAAGCACGGTTTCCAGTTCGCGTTTTTCTTCCTTGTTTAATTCGCGCAATGGTTTTCTTACTGGTCCCGTTGGCAGACCAGACAGTCGACAGGCGTGTTTCACAATCTGTATCAGCTTGCCGCCTTGCTCAAGAATCCCCATAAATGGCATCAATGCAGACATGATACGACGACCCTTTTCAATATTATTTTCAAGGGCAACCGCCTCGTACAATGCAATATGTTCTTTGGGTAAACAATTTCCACCGGCACAGACCCAGCCTCGCGCGCCCCATGCAAAAAATTCCAGGGCCTGATCATCCATTCCGCATAACAAAGTGATGTGGGGATATTCCCGTGCCAGCATGTGTAGCTGGTTAACGTCCCCGGTAGATTCTTTTATCCCCATAAAATTGGGACTGCGACCTACGCGATTAAAAAACTCATCCTGCATGGTGGTGCCAGTGCGGCCAGGATAGTTGTAAAGCATAATCGGTAGGTTAACTTCACGATCCACCGCCAGTGCATGAGTGGCCAACTCCAGCTGGGTGGGCACCGCATAATAAGGTGCGCTCATTAATATGGCGTCGGCGCCGTTTTGTTTGGCCAGCAATCCGTATTCGATGCAGTCTTCGGTACGAATTGCGCCGACGCCAACGATTAGTGGCAGGCGATTATTTATGGTCTCATTGGCAAGCCCCATTAATTCAACCCGTTCTTCCTTGGTCTGGGCGTAGTATTCACCAGTGGTACCGCCGACGATAATGCCATGCACACCTGATGTGGTCAGATGTTCCACCATCTGTACAAATCCATCACGATCGATATCGCCGTTTTCCAGATGAGGTGTGATAACCGGAGGATAGATACCTTCAAATTTCATGATTGTGCTCCAATTCTAATGGCTGTAAATGATATACGTTGCGCAAAGGCTATGCCACAAAAATATACTAAATTTTGCCCGAATTCGCGGCTAATGGCCTGAAAGACAATTGATTAGTGACCGCAGAATCTCGGGGTTCAATGGTCATGGAACAAAATTTAATGTATAAAAAGACCTGAATTCAATTTATCAAACAAATACTTAAAATGAAAATTCTGGTTAACACAATAATAGTACTTTTTCTGGTAATCGCCGGCGGCTGCAGCAGCACTGAAATTAAACAGGTATCCCCGGCGACTGCAGTTCCTGATGCGATGGCAGCCCAAAACATGATCGCCAAAAATAAACTCCAGTTCCAGACCCTGGGATTTATTTTTTATGAGGATAATCCTATGCCCGCAGAACCAACTACGGCGGAACTCGACGCTGCAAAACAATTGGCTGATGGGCCAGATAAAAAGCAGCTACAGAATACATTTGGCGACGACCTGAATCTCTGGGCCTACGCCATGCGTGACACCAATGATAACGGCATCCGCGACTATAGATTTGATGAATACCACGGCCGTTTCATGGAAGGGGATGTGGATATCGATGGGGACGACATTCGAAACACTCTGGATCTGGAGCCTTATGATGCCAGCATCAAAAATGACGACTCGGCGAACAACAACGGCGTGCCCGATCATCTGGATTGGGCATTGCAGGACAAACCAGAACATATGTCTGTAATTCAGCAGAAACTGTTTAACGATCATGGCATCATCCTGGTGGAACGCTCCACAGAATTTACAGCGCTTCTAGCTCAGGGGGTTTATGACATTATCACTCGAGCTTTTAAACCCTTGTTTGAAGGCAGGCAAACCTTACCTACATTAACCACCGTCGCCGCAATCAAATGGACTTCTCTGGATCTGCCTACCGACGATTTCTCTCGAGCCCAGGTCACCGCCCACAATGGCACATTGGAAATGTTCGCCCATGGCATCAATCTCAGCCGTTTTCTACTAATTGGTGTGCTCGGCCACGAGCTTAGCCACAACATCCAGTTTGCAATGGATTATTCTGATACGGATCGCTCAGAAATTATCAAAAACATCTATCGAAATAAAAACTTTCACAACATGATGGAACAATTTGGCTGGCAAATTGATGAAATTCCCGTGGATGAATCAAAGGTGTTTCAGCACATTTCTCCCCAATACCAGGAAGTCAAAACCTACAAAACCATTAGATTTGAGCAAAAAACCTATAAACAGTGGATCGATGCCATTGGTAAAAAGGATTTACGCCACCCTATGATTCGGATTACCAGTATTGTTGGCAATTATTCCTTGAGCTCACCATTTGAATGGCATGCGGATTATATGATCGCCTATTTGTTTATTGGTATGCAGAATTATGCCGCGCAGCATTTTTGCACCGCGGAAGAAGCGGCAAAACTAAAAGAACTAGCCATCGCTGAAAACATCACTACCTGGAAGTTTAATCACGACAATGCCCGTGGAAACAAAAAGGCATTAGCGTTTTTCCGCGACAAGCATCACATCGATGAAGCGGACTGGGAATATTTTACCCAGGAATATCTTCTGAAAAACTATCCTGGGATTTGCTCAAAAGGCCCTTAATCAAAAATAACAAGAATAGAATAGAACTAGTGACCTGAAACTCTGGGATTATTCAGGGCGAATATATCCTGCTTTAAGGCCCGCTGCGATCAAGGGAAAAAGTGGTTTCCAGTGTTTCACTACACATGCCATCCGTTGTTTCACATCTCAGCACGGTAATTATTTCGCCCCTTGCCGTATCACCGACAATGTCGCCGCGAATATTGGTTTCAAATTCACAATCGTCGAAAATTGACGGATCCACTGACCTGGTAGTTGGGCCTGCGGTGAATGAACCATCGTCATTCAATATCCCCTTTTCTTCAAAAGATGGGGTTACCGTCCTGGAAACTTCAATGGTGTTATCAGAGCGTATTCGCAATATCATTGTCGCTTGAGTGAAACTGAACTCCTCAATGTCACAATCGCCAGAACTGGGTCCGCCTGGTAATTGTAATCCCGAAAAATATTCGCTGGACCTGGAATCCCCCCTAACGCATAGGTTATCAACCATGGTCAAGGGTGGGCAGGTCAAGTAGTCAAGGGTTACACGAGAAATCGGCGGTTCGGGTAGTTCTGGCGGATCCGCAGTGGCATCGCCATCCAGGTCCGATTCTAATGTCACCTCGACCATTGTCGATAAATCCCCCAATGAACTCTGGCTGGTAAAATCAAAACGATCAACTTCAATTTCTTCTCCATTCTTGCGTCCATAAGCCAAACCTTCTATGTGCACAGGAAATGGGATAAATCCAACATTTCGAGCCTCCAAACTGACTTGATCTGCGCTCAACTCGTTTGACAGGTGGAATTCCAGGGTTCCACAGGTCGTCTCAGGACGCGCCGCTTCTATATCACCTTGTACTAAAGCCTGGAATCTGTCCGAGAGCACAGGGTTAAATGTAATTTTCGGGTTGCTGGTAAACCAGATTCCTTTAGTACTATATAGATTTATAGCGTCAGTCTCTGGTACCGCATGGATATGGGTGGACGCATCAAAGTCTGAGTCGCTATGGTGTTCTTCTTCGAAATCCAGACAAAATGGCGTCCCATCAATGGTGCTGTCAACAATAATCGTGTGGCAGGTAACGTTATTGGTTTCCGAATTTTCGGCAATGATATCGAAAGGATCGACGTAGGCACACAGATAGTAAACCCCTGGAGGTGTATCGGCATGTATGCTCAAATTATTCGGTACAAACAATTCTGAAACAACGCTATCACCTGGGCCGATTGGCAGTTCAACCTGATCGCGCCCACCGGGCAACAGTGCGTCTTCTGCATATCCTGCTGTAATTCGAGCGCCACCAGGAGGGACAATCTCATCCGTTGACAGCACCCAATCTACCTGAACAATATTACTTTCATGTTCTGCAGGGGCTGTGCCCTGGTTTTCCACTGTATAGCCTGTTTGCAAATTGAAAGGCTGACCCGCTACAAACGCACGGGTGATAACAAATTCAGGAGCAAAAATGTTTGTTACAACCAGGTCTGCCAAATGCCTGCAGCCCTGGATTTGGAGCATTACTATTACCAGAAATGTGATCCTGAATGTCTGCTCTAATAATTTCACGTCGATATCTCCTGTGAAGAATGTACTCCACTGCGCGATTGAATTCAAATTCATGAGCGCTCGGGAATATCCACCCGTTTGCCCCGGGGTATCTCGGCCAGTTTGTCATAAAAAGGCAGCTCAACCAACTCCGCACTTTGCATTGAACCGTCCCTGCAGCCTACTTCGATGGATGCGCCATGACCCTGCTCGGATGTATCCAGCAGTGCATAGCCAATGCCGTGACCTAAATAGGGAGAAATGGCCCCAGCGGTTACGATACCAATGCGCTGGCCGTCATAGACAACTGCAGCGGAAATCAATGGTTCGCCGTTGGGACATTTGATACCGTGCAGTCGGAGCTCACGGGATGCCGCAGCTAGTGCAGCTTTGCCGATAAAGTTTCCCTTGCCCTCATCTACGAATCTGCCAAGATTCACCGCATAAGGTGTGGTTGTAGCATTGAAGTCCGATCCGGCGTTGAGTATGCCCGCTTCGATGCGACGGATGTTCATGGCATCCAGACCGAACAGTGCCATACCAAATGGCGCACCCGCTTTTTCCAGGTGCGCCCACAACGCAGCGGCATCGTGATGAGGTTCGGTGTAGTACTCCCAACCCAGCTCGTTGGTATAACCGGTTCGGGTGATAACTACTTCCTGTCCGCCGAAAGAAACTCGGGCAACCGCGAAATAGCCAAAGGGCTCGGGCATGCCAGTATCGCTGGCGGCCTCAAGGATTTTCATGGCATTGGGGCCCTGGATCTGGGATACGAAAACGTCGGGATCGGTGATTGCCACATCCATGCCACTGCCGTGGGCCCGGGCCCAACTGTAAAAATCACCATCGGCCTGGGCATACCAGAACTTGTCCTGCTCCAGCCGTAATACAACACCGTCGACAATCAGGCCGCCATCTTCATAGCACGCCAGACCATAACCACAGCGCTCGACTTTTATCTTGGTCATGTCCTTGGTGAATAACAGGTCGAGCAGCTTTTCCGCATCGGGTCCCTGGAACTGAAGAGGAAACTCGCCAGTATTTAACACTGCAGCTTTGCGGCGCAGCCGCCAATATCCATCTTCCGTGGAGTGGTCATCGAAACAGCAGGCCATATGGCGGCGATTGTAGACGCAATAATGCGGCCCTTTGGGCCGCTCAATCTGGTGGTACGGATGTCGGGTCTGGGCATAATCCCAGCCCGCCCCGGGGATGGTGGTCACAAGATCTCTGGTTTTGCCATCGCTGGAACGCATACATTGTCTCCTGTTCTTAATAGTTGTAACGGTATGAATAAAATTAATCTCAAATTTATCCAGTTCCCAATCGTTATTAAACTGGAAATTATCACAATTTGAATTCTAGTGAATTCTGGGGACAAAATACTTAATTTCCTAAGTATTGATTTGGTTATTCTATATCTGATCGGGGCAATAATCGGACATTTACTGTGATGTTTTGGATGGCTGCTTTATATGGTGATCTCAACGGTCAGTCGCACTGTTGCTACAATTCATTCTTTATGATTCAAAAGAACGTGGATATACTAGGCTAAGCTTGGAAACAGGCTCCATGTCTTACTTTAAACCCGCAAGAAATTTATATAAGAAATTCAGTTTTGAATATTGTGCGCCTTTTGCAAATTGTAAGTGGATCCAAAAAGCGTCTTTATGACTGAAAAACTATGAACGAGTAATTTGTATTATTTTTGAAAGATGTTTGATTATTCACTATTGCATTGGTCTACATTCGTAACTGCTGTAATTTTGCTCGAACTTTCTCCTGGGGCAGATATGGCATTCATGTTGGGGCAAACTGCAAACAAAGGTAGAAAGGCTGGATTTGCAGCTTTGTTTGGTAGTTTGAGCGCGACTTTGCTTCACGCGATAATGGCTGCGGTCGGACTATCTGCCGTATTGGCTACATCTGCATTGGCCTTCTCAATCATTAAATGGGCAGGCGCGGCTTACCTGGTCTGGCTGGGATTATGCGCATTCATGCCGAAAAACCGTAACCTAAAGCAGGATGAAGAACCTAAAAACGTTAATGTAGGCTCAATTTTCGTCCAGGGCGCACTCATTACCGCACTTAATCCTAAAGTGGCTATATTCTTTTTGGCGTTCTTACCTCAATTCGTTGTTGAGGGTGCAGGGCCAGTCAGTCTTCAATTGATGTTACACGGAAGCCTAATCGTCATAATTGGCTTGATAACTAATCCACCATTGATATTGGCAGGATCACGAATCGCCTCTTCTTTACGGAAGAATAAGCGCATTCAACTCTGGATGGAGCGTGGGTTGGGTGCACTTTTTATTGGGCTGGGTGTGAGACTAGGAATTAGCGAAAGAGTTTGATGATTATCAAAACCTAATTTGATGCTACTTGACAGGGTATAGGAAGAATAACCGATATGTATTTTGGCCAAAAGCCACACCGGTAGTCACTTCAATCGCTTTTCCGAATGACTCTAATGGGCTGCGAGCTCAACCGATGGACGCAACACATGGGTTAAAACGTTCAGCGGGTGAGCTCGCAATAAGCAGACATAATTGCAGTACTATTCTTACCCGATTCACTTGCTTGCAAGGGGTTTTTATTAAATACCCATCTCGGACGTATCGTCCGTAGAATGAATGACCATAATCATCACCAAACAGCTACGCTGAATCTAACACCCGCCTCGAGATGATGTGATTTATACTTCCAGTTTTTGGAATCGATGTGATGGCAAACAATAAAACAACCTGGGCTGAGCTGATAAGGAAAGATCGGCCTTTTGTTTTGCCCGGTGCTTATGATGCATTGAGCGCAAAGTTAATCGCCGCTCAGGGTTTTGAAGCCCTGGTTGTTGGCGGGTTTCCACTGGTGGGTTCGCGATATGGATTGCCGGATATTGGCCTAGTTGGGCTGGGAGAAATGGCCGCTGGCATGAGGGACATTATAGATGCGGTGGATATTCCCGTGCTGGTGGATGGCGACCATGGCTATGGTGATGTGAAGAATGTTTCGCGCACCATTCAAACCTATGAAAACATGGGTGCCGCAGCGATCTTGCTTGAAGATCAGGTTGCGCCGAAACGCTGTGGCCATGCAGCTGGGAAAAATGTGGTCAGCATCGATGATATGGTCACAAAGATTCGCTCAGCAGTGGCGGCACGAAACAGTAAAGATTTTTTTATCATTGCCCGTACCGACGCGCGAGGCGTGAATGGTCTGGACGATGCATTACAACGATGTGAAGCCAATCTCAATGCAGGGGCTGATGGCATATTTATCGAAGCGCCACAAAGTGTGGACGAGCTTGAACGCATTGCTAAATCTTTTGACGTTCCGCAAATGTGCAACATGCTGGTTGGCGGGCAGACGCCGATTCTGAGCAATCAGGAACTCCACGACATGGGATTCCGGATGATCGTCCACGGCACAACTTTAATCAAACGTGTCGCAAAAGCATTGCAACTGACTCTGGCGCAGCTTTATGAGGACAAACTGGATTGCAATTCAGACGATTTTGTTCTGCTTTCTGAGTTTATGTCCCTGACTGGGCTAGAGGACTGGCAAGACATCGAAAAGGGATTTGAGCCGCCTAAATAGTGGGAGCATAGTTGCGGCAATGTAATTTCTCCGCCCAAAACCCCGGACTGCTGGCTTATACTATTACTTCAGTAACAGAATCGTTAAGGCCGTAAATTATGGTGGGATACAGAAGTTTATCTGGCAAGTTTGGGGTTGAGATCACCGACATCGATCTGGCCACAGCAAGCGACGCTGATATCAAGGCGATGCTGGATGTTCTGTATCACAATCAATTGATTGTGGTAAAAAAGCAGAATCTCGAATTCGACCGTTTCGACGACATCACCAAAAAATTTGGTTACCAGCATCCACATTTTCTTGATCATCTTCGCATGCGCGGCCATCCGGCAATTTTAATGTTGTCGAACATATATGAAAACGGTAACCAGTTGGGCATCCACGAAGGCGCCTGTTTCTGGCATACCGATGTGGCCTACCAGGATCCTCCCAATTCCACCACCACGGTGTATTCAATCCATCAGCCCAAAGACGGCTGCCCTACCCACCTGGCTGACTGCTTTGGCGCATATGATGCCTTGTCCGAATCCATGAAAAATAAAATTGATCAATTAATTTGCATTCATCATTACGGTAATCGGGACTATCAAGCCGATGAGAAAATTGGCTATCAGACCAAACACGAAGCGGAGACCATGACTGAAGAACAGAAAAAGAAAGTCAAAAATGTTTATCATCCCCTGGTCATGCGCCACCCCATCACCGGTCGCAAGTCTTTATACAGTGTAGCGGGGACATCCTGGGGTATTGTAGATTGGCCCGAAGACGAAGCCGTGGATCTGCTGCGTGAGCTTATGAGACACTGTTTGCAGGATAAATTTGTCACTTCCATCGATTATGAAGTGGGGGATTTTGCAGCCTGGGATACATTTTCCACCCTTCACCGGGCAACCCCCATCGATGCCGTCGAGCCCGATGACCCCAATGCCCGAACCCTGTGGCGGGTCAGCGTTAATGGACTGTCACCGCTGTACGCTAAAGATGAACTCTATCAGGGATATAACAAGCAGATCAGCAGTTAGTTACTTTAGCCCTGTTTCAATTCTTTTCTCAGCCAATGAATCCGAGGCCATGGCGGTGGTCAGGTTTTCAGCTTCGGCATAAGACAAAATTTCCTTACAGGTCGAATAAATTTTTCTGACGTTGGTGACAACTTCATCCAGATCATGTCGATACCATTCTGCGGCACAGCTCACCAGGCCGCCGCCATTGGCGACATAATCAGGCAGATATAAAATTTCGTGATCAGCCAGCACCTGCCCATGACGAGCTTCTCCTAGCTGATTGTTTGCTGCACCCGCCACTACTTTGGCACTCAGCTTAGGAATGGTGTCATCATTTAATATGCCGCCCATGGCGCATGGTGCAAAAACCTCACAATCAACATCATAAATTTTGTCTGGTGCAATAACCTTTGCATTGAATTCGTCCACGGCGCGCCGACAATTTTCTGAGCGCACATCGCTCACCGTCAATTTCGCACCCGCTTCATTTAACAATCCACAAAGATTCAAACCTACATTACCTACCCCCTGCAAGCTCACCCGGACATTTTTAAAACTATCGCATCCAAAGGCTTTTTCGATTCCTGCGGTCATGGACTGAAACACCCCCAATGCGGTCATGGGCGCTGGATCGCCGTAGCCCCCATCTTCCACCCGCAGGCAGGTCACACACCGGGTTGATTTTCGAATCTCCGCCATATCCTGAGGGTTGGTGCCGATATCTTCACCGACAATATAGCGCTCCTGAAGGCTATCTATTGCACGGCCCATGGCTTGAAGCAGTTCGGGGGTTTTTTGCTCATGGGAATCTCCAATGATCACGGATTTACCACCACCCAGGGCAACGTTGACCATGGCCGCCTTATAGGTCATTCCGCGGGAAAGCCGCAGCACATCTGCAATGGCTTCCTGATCACTCTTATAGGGCCACATTCGGCATCCACCAAGAGCCGGCCCAAGTCGGGTATTGTGTATGGCGATGATGGCCTGTAATTTTGTTTCGGGATCTTTGACGAATAAAACCTGCTCGTGATCATCAAAGTCCACCGCTTCGAATATGCTCATAACGCCCCCACCTTTTTCAACCAGTCCGGATAAGACCAATCATAGCGCATAACTATTGATCATACGGTAGACTGACGGCCACATCACCACTATCGTCCCACACTATAGATCAAAAGTTTTCTTCAAACGGGAATGTTGAAAGCACTCTGCAACCGCTCTTAGTGATCATCACCATCTCCTCCAGCTTCACACATTCAATTCCATCTTCTTTGCCAATACACGACTCCATTGCGATCACCATATTCTCCTTTAATACATCGTCATTCTCATCTTGTGGCCAGTCTTCGATAAACTTGATGTGGGGCCATTGATTTCCCATGCCTACTCCATGAGCTACACAGTTATATCGCCGGCTCCAGAATACATCGGGAACTTTCCAGGACTTCTCAGCAAACTCTCGATAACTCATCCCTGCACAAATCAAATCAATATTAAACGCGAGGTTTTCCCTGGCGGTCTGGTACAAAAGACTTTGCTCCGCTGTTGGGTCGCCCGGACCGCAGAAAAATGTTCTGGAAATATCGGCACTATATCCGAATGGCCCAACCATCCCCGTATCCACGGTCACCAGCTCGCCGGCCTTAATGGGTTTGTCGCTGGCTTCCTGGCCCCATGGATTGGTTCTTTCACCCGATGAGAGAATTTTGTAATCAAACCAGCCACCGCCATTCCTTTCATTCTCCAGGGCAAGATAACTCCAAAGCGCCTGCTCACTGATCCCCGGTTTGAGATTTTCCTTAATCTGACCAAGCCCTGCTTCAGCTATGTCGATGGAATTGCGAATGCAGTTGAATTCGTCATCTGATTTAATTTCACCCGCACTGGACACCAGTTTATCGGCATTGACCACGTCAATCCCAACATTGTGCAATCCGATAACCAGTTGCGGTTCAGCAAGATCTATGGCCAGTCGGTTTCTGCCTTCTCCGGCTTTGCCAATGTGTCCGGAAATTTCGTCAATCCAGTTCTGAGTCACTCTGGAAAAACTTTCCCCGGCAAGAAAATAGGCGGTAATAATCGAATTACGATATTCGCCGATGACATCCGGTTTATCACCAAAGCTGTTCATTTCCGAATCATAGAAAATGGCTTTGCCAACTGCAGGCACAAAAATCGCCCGAGTAGGAGAATGCATATTGGAAATCGATGCATAATGGGTTCCACTGGCATAACTAATATTTCGCGAATTGAATAGTAAAGCCCCTGTGCAATCATGATCACTGAGTTGGCTCTGTAATCGACTATATCGATATTGGGCCATTGCAATGGCATCAAAGTTTTTTTTGATTGGGTTCATATCCACATGAAAAAATTGAGCATGCCTGTTGAGCAAATTCGAATTTAATTGGGATTTGCTATACTAACAGAAACCGAAATGTGCTCGAGATTAGACTTTGATCGCATATACAATATAAGAACAATTTCTCATCAATTAAACCCAATGGCACCAAGTCCTGCTTTAACCCAATGCTTATCAAGCAATAGCTCGAGCTATGCTTTTGAGTCCATGGGATTGCGAATTGGAGTTCAAAGTGAAGATTCTAAAATTATTGAACAAATTCGGCAACGGGCGATACCAATTTGGAGGGAATGTGAGTCGACCAACTTGGACCTCGAATACACACTTTTATCTAGTGAAGATACATACCTGATAAAACGAAACGACGAAGTACTTGGTCGATGTAGAAAGTATGACGATCTAATGGATGAATTCGATCGTTGGGTGCATATTGATATCGGCGCGAATTCTAAAAATTTCGTCTTCATTCACGCAGGCGCGGTTGTGTGGCAAGGCTCTGGATTAATTTTACCAGGGAAATCTATGGCGGGAAAAACAACCCTGGTAAAGACATTAATTGGACTTGGTGCAGATTTTTACTCCGATGAGTTTGCCGTTATCGATAAGCATGGACAATTGCACTCTTATCCAAGAGACCTCGGATCACGAGAACCCGATGGTAGTCAAAATAACATTCCGGCCCTCGAACTGGGTTGGAAATCGTCCATGCCCGATGTAGATATCAAGCTGGTCGCCAGCATTACCTATAATCCCAAATTAAAATCAGAATTTCGACAATGCTCCCGTGGTCTGGGCATACTCTCACTACTGAATAATGCCGTCGGTGCGCGAACACAACCTGAAAACACAGTAAACCATATAGAGCAACTTGCAAAGCACGCAGATTTTATTGAGGGTGAGCGCGGTGATGCGCTACAAACAGCAAAACAACTAATTGACATACTAGGGTCAAGGAAATCATGAACTCCGAAAACAAGAACCTTAAGGGCCACCTTCAGCCATTGGGTCAACAATGTGAACCTGGAAATGAAATTCTGGTGCTAAAAGAAATTCCTGATTGCGAAGTATTTTTTCATAACCATGTTAACCCGAATCAACCTGTTATCTTTCGTCGTGGCGCATCTCACTGGATTGCAATCAAACAATGGAATGATAAATACCTGGCCTCCAAAGCAGGTAAAGCGCTACTTGACATTGAGCTCGGGAAAAAGGAACTACGCACACGCCCCAGGTCACAAATGAATATGGCAGATTTTCTAAATTGCTATGGCCAGCAGGATATTTACGCGGTCACCGATTTACCTGAAGAATTAATTGAAGATCTGGAACTGCCTGCTTGCATCGATCAGGGGAATATTGCCCATTTTCTCGAAACTGATTCTGTGTTTTGGATGAATTCTGGCGGCGCAAAATCTTTACTTCATCTCGACGACTACGAAAATTTACTTTGCGTAATTGACGGTACAAAACAAGTTACTCTGGCGCCACCAAAACACCATCAAACCGCAAGAATTCTCTCACACAGCGGTTACTCGTCTATGGATGTAGACCATGTGGATCTCAATGAATTTTCCGGAGTGAGTGAAATTCCCTTTCAATTTGCAGAGCTTGGGCCAGGGGATATATTATTCATACCACAATATTGGTTACATCAACTGACTTCAGTTAACCGCAGCATTGCGATAAATTTTTGGTGGCGTCAATGGGTTGCACCCCATGGGTTGGGCCTGAAGTCAACTATAGATTTGCACCAACGTAATATCGTCAATGGCTCAGCGGAAAACAGTAAATCTACGGATAGAGATATTAGTCCGTTACAAAATTTTTTAACCAAGAGGAAAAACAAAACGAAAATAACTGCATCTACGAATTCCAAACAAATCGCGCCCAGAAATCATTTCGAAATTCGACCATTATTTTCAACACCAATATACCTTTCCCACCTACCAGATCATGAACGCATTAATATCAACATTAGCAAGTTTGTTCAAAGCCTAAAGCAGGAAGATAAAGCAAATCGTGACCATTCGGGAAAAGGCTATAACCCCCACGGCGTAGGTTATACTTCCTATTTTGAAGATCGAACCGATCAGATTCTCGGCCACTCGGATCTCCAGGAACTGGTTTCGTTTTTAGTTAAATGCTCAATAGAGTACATGCGGCAACTTCGTTTTAAGCTCGAGAATCACCGAATTGGGATCGATCGGGTATGGGTCAATATAAATTCCCAGGGGTCATATCATCTCGCCCATCGTCATCCTGGCTCGGTGGTAAGCGGGGTTTACTATATTAGTATTCCAGAACCCAATGAAGGCGGCGAATTGGTATTTCAGGACCCCCTCGATGCCCACAGAATGGCTGAGCCATCACTACCCAGCGAAATAGGACGTAAAATTTATCCAAGCTCTGGCTTGCTCGTACTATTCCCCAGCTGGCTTGAACACGAAGTCAGACTACAAAAATCTTCGGGAAACCGAATCAGTCTCGCGTTCAACTCCTACGCCACTGCAGGTGGGGTTAAATCTCGATAGAACCCGACAAGGTGTCTAACGGGAAGTTGTTCCTCAACGACGACGTCTGAGAGAAAGTGCTTGAGCAGGCTCGGGTAAGATGACCGAGGTAATCATCAGAGCAGCAGCACTGGCACCTATACCTGAGCGCGCCAAAAATTCGCGTCTACCCGTTTTTTTCGATTCAACTTCAAGCAATCCCTTTGACTCAAAAGCGGCCAGGGCCCCCAATACATAGGTATCAGCGTCATCGCGTCCTCTGTCTGCTTTTAGTTTTGAAGACACTTCATCAATAGTGGATTCGCCATCGCAGGCATCAAAAACCAATCCAGCATCATCATTCAGACAATGTACTTCTTTATATTCCAGATCAAAAACCAGTAATTCCTCAGGTAGTCGTGTGATATTAATATTTGACGACTTTTTTGGCATGCGCTCACTCATAGTTCAATTCTCCGATATTGTGTTTTGGAATCAAAAATTATACGATATTTCAGAATCTTGATGTTCTAGAATTTGAAATATTTTGAGTAGAATAGCTGTTACTCATACAAGAATTTTCACGCAAACTTGTGAGAAAAACCAGTTTACATGGGATATTTCATGGTTTTATTGCATTCAATTAAACATTTCATTTCATCGTCAATATAACGGTCACCGTGGGTTACATCGGTTATGGTTATTGGCATCCCCATGCGCGTCGGGCCCATGCAAGGCGGCGCAATCCATTGCATGACCCAACAGGTGCTCGCGATATGAGGGCCTGTGATATGAGGGCAATACATGCTCTCAGTTTTATGAGTAAAATGGGCCATGACTGAAATTATTCTACACAACTATCCCCAATCTCCGGTGGCTGAAAAAGTTCGGGTTGTACTGGGCATGAAGTCTCTGGACTGGCATTTCGTTGAAATTCCACGAATACCCCCAAAACCCGATCTGATGCCATTGACCGGTGGCTATCGCCGGACTCCGGTTATGCAAATTGGAGCAGATATTTATTGTGACAGCCAGTGCATTATTAATGAGCTGGAACATCGATTTCCACAACCAACCCTGTTTCCTGACAACAGTTATGGCCTGGCATGGGGAATCAGTCGCTGGACCGATGGCCCGTTGTTTACCCATGCAGTCACCATTGTTCTTGGTGCCGCAGATGAATTGCCCGCGGAATTTGCGGCAGATAGGGGTCGGTTATATTTTGGGCCCGAGTTTGAATTATCCGCCCTCCAAGCCGAGGTGCAACACAGCATTACCCAGCTCCAGGGGCAGTATGCCTGGTTTGAGCAGCAATTATCTGGAGGCCAGAAATTCATGCTCGGCAACTCCCCGGGGCTAGTGGATGCGCTGGGGTATTATTTAACCTGGTTTATTCGCGGTCGGTGGAACAACGGACCTGATTTTCTTTCACAGTTTAGTCATCTAGTTCAATGGGAATCTCGAATTGCGGATATGGGCCATGGCAAGCCTTCTGAACTAAGCTCAGTAGAAGCGCTGGAAATTGCCAGAAATGCGATGCCAGAAAAACCGATTAATGTTGATATGTCAGGCCTGGGTGATAGCGTGGGCGTCGCACCGGTCGGGGATGGTGGTGATCCAGTTGTGACCGGCAAATTATTCGGGTTGTCCAACAATAGAATTTCCATTTCTCGAATAGATGATCAGGTCGGTGAGGTTGCGGTGCATTTTCCCCGTGTGGGATATGAGCTTAGCCGTACATAACTAGCCCATAGGGTAATTAAAATACAACATGCGACGACCAGGCCTGCATTTCTTACAAATACCCGGACCATCCCACGTGCCCCATCGAATTTTGCGGGCCATGGATTTCCCCACCATGGATCATCGCGGTCCGGAATTTGCGCAGCTTGGGAAAAAAGTTTTAACTGGGATGCGGGAAATATTCAACTGCTCGGGGCCAGTTGTTATCTATCCATCCTCGGGTACCGGCGCTTGGGAAGCCGCTCTGGTTAATACGCTATCACCAGGAGACAAAATTGCCATAGTGGAAACCGGTCAGTTTGCCAGCTTATGGGCGGCTCTGGCCCGGCGATTGAACCTGGAACCGATAATCATTGAAAGCGATTGGCGTCGAGGCGCTGAGCCTGATCGGGTGGAATCTTTTCTAAGATCAGACGCCAATCGCGAGATCAAGGCCATTTGTGTGGTTCATAATGAAACCTCCACCGGCGCCATGACCCGACTGGATGAGATTCGCGAGGTCATTGATGCCAGCGATCACCCTGCGTTGTTTATGGTGGATACCATCTCTGGTTTAGGTTGCACAGAATTTAAATTTGATGATTGGAAAATCGATGTTGCCATTTCGGGTTCACAAAAAGGTCTGATGTTGCCACCGGGATTGTCTTTTAATGCGATCAGTGAAAAAGCAATGGAAAAGGCAAAATCGGCCACTATGGCAAAATCCTACTGGGACTGGGAACCCATGTTTGCCGCAAATGATAATGGTTACTTTCCTTACACGCCAGCCACAAATTTACTCTATGGCCTGGCCGAATCCATCGACATGCTTCACCAGGAAGGGCTGGAAAATGTTTTTGTCCGTCATCAGCGCCACGCCCAGGCGACCCGAGCCGCTATTCAAAGTTGGGAGCTGGAACTCCAGTGTCTCGAACCTAAAGATTATTCCCCGGTGTTAACCGCAGTACGTTTGCCCGATGGCTTTGATGCCGATAAATTTCGGGCAACGGTACTGGATAAATTTGATATGTCACTGGGCAATGGCCTGGGGCAGATGGCGGGCAAGGTTTTTCGAATCGGGCACCTGGGAGACTTTAACGATTTGATGTTGATGGCCACGCTATGTGGCATCGAAATGGGTCTGGGTATATCTAAGATTCCTCATAGTTCTGGAGGCATGACCAGCGCAATGGAATTCTTGCAGGACAATGCTTAGCTGGGATCAAAGTTTCCGCATCCATATCGGATGTAATTGCACAGGCGCAGCGCACCGTTTGGCCAGGTTATGGGATCTTGTATCATGGGCAATGCCGTTTTATTAAATTACCGTTTTGTTGAATTCTTCCAGTCCTTTTTCCGTTGAGCTTTTCGTTCTGCCCGTGCTTCAATTTCCACCGCCACGTCAATAAGTTCAGCTTTCATGATATTCGGAGATTCCATGGTGAATCGTCCCAACTTACCATCCCGCACATCGCCGAGTAAAATCTTTGCTGCACGATCCATATCTACGTTTCCGCCTTTGACCAGGCATCCGCGGCGGGATCCGATTTCAAATAGCACCTGTTCAGTATCTTTAACCGTTGGATCGACGCGATATCGCTCGATTAAGCGGTCATGGTGATGTTGCACAAAATAATCCAGGGCAAAAGCAGCAACATCATCATGGGAGATTGCGGTGTCCTTTATTGCACCGGTGACTGCCAGGCGATAACCGCTATTCACATTCTCAACTTTGGGCCACAACATACCCGGGGTATCGAGCAATACAAAGCCGGGGGTAATTTCTATTACCTGTTGAACTTTGGTCACTGCCGGTTGATCGCCAGTTTTAGCCACTGTACGCCGCGCAAGCCCATTAATCAGTGTGGATTTTCCAACATTGGGAATACCCATTACCATGGCAGTAACGATTGTTTTGCTTCCCCCGGTTTGAGCGTATAGGCGCTGGCATAACTTCGAAATCTGGGACAAATTCTGAGATTTCCTGGCATCAACCGCCACAACTTTGATCGATTCGTCGGATTTATAGTAGTTTATCCAGGTTTGGGTCAGGGCTTGATCAGCCAAATCACTTTTGGTCAGAACTTTCAAACAGGGTTTTGTGCCGCGCAATCCCTCCAGCATGGGGTTTGCGCTGCTATAGGGAATCCGCGCATCGAGAATTTCGAGTACGACATCAACTTTCTTTAGCATCACCGTGATTTCCTTTCCGGCTTTGTGCATGTGGCCTGGATACCACTGTATGTTTCTAGCTACCATTGTTAAGGGCACCTTCTGATATGAGAATTCGAGAGGGTAAAATGAGTGTTGTCTTATTCTAACCTGTAGGTACACTGTAGTTGATAATTACGACTCTCAAACTATGTGCATACTCTTCCTGGCAATTAATCAACACCCGAATTATCCGCTAATTGTCGCTGCCAATCGGGATGAAGATTATGGACGCCCCTCCCAGTCTATGCATCACTGGCCTGACTATCCCCACATCCTGGCCGGAAGAGATGGATTGAAAGGTGGAAGCTGGCTTGGGGTAAATACATTGGGACATTTTTGTGCGGTGACTAATTTTCGAACAGGTAATCCGGCAAACGAAACCGCAATAAGCCGGGGTGAGCTGGTTCGACGTTATCTCGATGGCAAAGAGACAGAACAGCAATTCATTTCCCATCTAAATACCAACTATAGCAACTACAATCCATTTAATCTGGTTCTTGGTTCACTAACATCAATTCAGATTTTTTCCAGCATTGACGGGTCTTTGCATGGCTTGTCCGATGGCTGCCATAGCCTGTCCAATGGCAGTGTGGATGAACACTGGCCAAAAATGTCATCTGGGGTTCAAAAGTTAACCGAACTTGTGGGCAGCAACCAGCCTATTGAAATTGATGAACTAAATAAAATCATGCATGACCAAACCAAAGCCGAAGTGGATGATCTGCCACATACCGGGGTGGGGGTGGAAGTGGAAAAACATTTGTCATCAATATTTATTCATGGCGAAGGTTACGGCACCCGAACCACAACCTATTTGCTTTATAGTGAAAATGAGATTGATATTGTAGAGATTGATTACAATAGTGATGGTAAAGTCTCGGACCAGCAACGGTTTATCCAAAAACTGCCTTCAAGTTAATCCCGTGAATTCTGAACCAAAAAACCTGCTTGTGTTCAAGCATATGCCCTCCCAGAATCCGGGAATTTTTCGCAGCATTGGAAAAACTCATGGGGTTACTTTCCATGAAATAGATTTACATGCAGGTGACGCAATACCGGATATCGAAAAGTTTGATGGCCTTTGGGTTATGGGTGGATCTATGAACACATGGGATGAAGAAGAATATCCGTGGTTAATTGAAGAAAAGAATATTATTCGCCATGTGGTTAAAGAATTACAAATGCCTTATCTTGGAATTTGTTTCGGCCATCAATTACTGGCTGATGCCCTGGGTGGCACTGTAGGACTCTGCGACTATCAGGAGCTGGGTCTGTTTGAAATCACAGCCACTGAATCAGGCATAAATCACCCGTTGTTAGACAATCTTCCAAAATCGCCGGGATGGGCCAATGTGCATACCGCTGAGGTTAAACGGGCGCCGGATGGCGCGATTATTCTCGCCCGTAGCGAGCTTTGCCGGAATCATATAATGTCGGTGGATAATAATGCCTATTCGGTACAATTTCATCCCGAAGTTTGCGAAACCACGGTGCCCGATTGGCTACAAATACCCGGCATTCCGGAATTTCTTATTGATCGCCTGGAACATAATGGCTTCGAACATTTTAAATCTGACATTGAAAACAATCGATTAGCGCACAATGCAGGCGCTGAGCAACTTTTCAATAACTGGATGTCACTGGTATATAATTGAGCAATGCCCTGGCCTGAAAATCAAATGAGTGTACTGCAGGAACCGCTGGAACCCTGCTCCACATCGCCGATGACCGGATTTACCCGGAACGGTTGCTGTGAAACCGGACCCGAAGATCTGGGTTCCCATACGGTGTGTATCCAGGTTACTGAACCATTTCTGGATTTCAGCAAACAAAGCGGCAATGACTTAAGTACGCCGAGACCTGAATTTGGATTTCCGGGCCTCAAAGAGGGTGATCGCTGGTGTTTATGTGCACTACGATGGGCACAGGCACTGGATGCTCAGGCTGCACCCAGAGTAGTGATGCGTTCAACCCATGAAAAAGCTCTGGAAGTTATCGATTTTTCAGATTTAAAAAACCATGCAATTGATCTTTCCTGATCAATCCAACCTAAATTAAATTACTTTGACAAACCATACACAACACATCGCCGTAGTCGGCGCGGGCATAGTTGGTGTCAGTTGCGCCTTATGGCTTCAGCATAAAGGTTTTAAGGTCACCCTGGTCGATGGTAATGAACCTGGGTCCATGACGTCTTCGGGAAGTGCCTGCACTATTGCTAATTATGGATGCATCCCGGTTAATAGCCCACATCTCGTAAGCAATCTGCCGAAGTTGGTTTTTGGCAAAGACTCACCGCTAAGCATTAGCCTTCCGCATACCATTGCGCGCCTGTCCTGGATGTTGTCTTTTCTGCGTCAAAGCAAGCAGCATAATGTAGATAAGATAGTGAAGGCATTGGGTTCGATTCTTAAACTGACCAATGACGGTCTCGACCCTTTAATCTCGATGACCAAAACACAGGATTTGTTCGAATCAAATGGTTGCATGTATGTCTATGCATCGGAAAAAGAATTTGAAAACGCTCGACCCAGCAATCACGCTCGGGCTGAACAAGGTGTTGAATTTTCAGAACTGGACGGCAACGAAATTCACGATCTGGAGCCCAACCTTTCCGATCGTTTTGTAAAGGGTCTTATTTTTCGAAACGCCCGCCAGGTATTAAACCCAAAAACCCTGGTCGATCGATATTTTCAATCTTTCCGTGATGCCGGCGGAGAGTACGTTTCCGAACATGCCCAGGGAATTTTGCATGGTAATAATGGACTCAGAATTTATCTGGCAAGCCGGAAACACTTCGATGTTCATAAAATTGTAATTAGCAGTGGCGCATGGTCGCGCCAGATTGAAGGATGTGATTCAGAAAAACTGCCCCTGAATACCGAACGGGGATATCACATCCAGTACGCTGGACAGCAGCAACTGGTCAATCGTCCTGTTGCCTGGGCCGAAGCCGGCTTCTACGCCAGCCCCATGGGCGAAGGTTTACGCATAGCCGGAACAGTTGAGATCGCTGGTCTATCCACCAAAGAAAACTCTAGAAACTTGCGCTATCTCGAACAAAAAGCCAATCAAATGTTGAAGCTGTCTGGTTCTCCAACATCTACTTGGTTGGGGCATCGACCTACTCTGCCCGATTCATTGCCTGTGATTGGCCCATCGATTAAATCTCCAAATACTTATTATGCATTTGGTCATCAGCACATTGGTTTGACACTGGCTGGCATAACCGGAAAGATCATTTCCGAGTTAGTAGCAGACGAAGAACCTTGCATGGATATATCCTCTTTTCTGCCCGATAGATTCAGCAAAAAACAATCTACCCAGTTTTAATCTGTTCTGACCAACCCTTAACTACCTCGATTACAAACCCATATTCAGAATCTGAGTAAAAATCGCTTGACATTATATTTAACCACATGGTTAAATATAATCATGGAAACTAAAAATCATCAACTGGATCGGGTTTTTCAGGCCCTTTCAGACTCAACCCGACGCAGTATTCTGCTCCAGGTACGAGAGAAGAATGAAACCGTAAACAATATCGCCGCGCGATTTCAGATTAGCCTGCCCGCGGTTTCCAAACACTTAAAAGTACTCGAGCGGGCTGGCCTGATTTCGCGCAGCAAAGATGGCCAGAAACGATTGTGTCACGCCGAGCCAGAATTAATGCAGGATGCAGTGGCTTGGCTCGAATACTACCAGGCCTTTTGGAATGACCGACTGGATAGCTTGAGAGAATTTATCGAAAAAACAGATTAACCCAAAATTTTATTAGGTATTAAAAATGAATGATTCAGAAATTAAACTCGTGATTAACAAGAATATTAACGCTTCGGTAGATAAAGTCTACAAAGCCTGGACCGACCCGGAAGTAATCAAAAAATGGTTTGGACCTGGGGCCATGACCGTCCCCAATGCTGAAGCCGATTTACAAGTTGGCGGTGAATATCTGATTCACATGCACGACGCTGACGCGAAAAGCGACCATATCGTCTCTGGGCAGTACCAGGAAATTATTGCCAATGAAAAACTGGTATTCGATTGGATGTGGAAAGATGGTGTTGATCGAACCCAGGTTACCGTTGAATTTCTCGCCAAAGGTACGGACGAAACTCAGTTGACACTGACCCATCGGGGCTTTTCAGATCAGGAATTTGCTGACAAACACAACCAGGGCTGGGGCGCCTGCCTGAACGGGTTGGAAAATCACTTTGCTTAGGAGGTTGTAAATATTTTTGATTAGGGCCGAAAATATTTAAAGCAGTCTGCTTTAACCTTGCCCCAGCCACGATCGAGCAAGTCAACAATATTCATCGGCAGCGGTTTCATACTCATCGCTGCCAGGTTTTGTTTCAGGTGATCAAATTTACTGGCACCGAGGATAACGCCATCTCCATAATGGGTGTCCAGCATCGAATGGTGCACCAGCCAGCGCAATGCAGCATCTCCTGGTGAGATACTCTGCTCGGCGCAGGCTTCGGTAAATGCACTCAAAACAGAAAAATAATCTGCTTTCCAGTAGCGGGATAAATACGCATCATTTTCAAGAAAGCGCCCGGATTGAGGCGCTTTACTGTGCGATTTATATTTTCCCGTGAGTAATCCTCCGGCGAGGGGGTTATAGACATAGAAGCTGATGCCATAATTTCTAAGACACGGAAAAAGCTCTCGCTCTACGTCCCGGGTCAAGGCGTTGTACATGCCCTGATAAACCGTCGGCACCATCCAGCCCCGACTTCGGCAAATCTCAACCACTTCTGCCACCTGCCATGCCGCAAAATTACTCAATCCAAACCGTTTAAACTTTCCCTGTTGATAACATTCCCAGACCTTTTCCAGGGTATCAACAATGGGCGTATCCAGGTCTGGCGAATGCAAATATAATAAATCTACTCCATCGCATTGCAGCCGAGTCAGAGATTCGGTGAATTGCTTTTCAACCTGACCCGGTTTTAAACCTTCATCATTCCAGGGATGGGCTTTAGTTGCCAGCTGAAACTCGAATTGCGTATTTTCTCTTAATAATTTCCCCACCAAAATTTCAGTTTTCCCATCGTTATATTGATGGGCGGTGTCCAACTCGATGTGTTGTTTTTCGGAAAACAAAGACATCATTTCCAGTGCCGTCGCCTCATTGGTTTGATCGGCGAATGTCATGGTACCCAGTATTAGTTTCATAACTTTATTCCAAGTTATACCCGTTATAGCTTAGTTGCCTTCGATGATTACCAGCTCACGATCGCAGGCTTTAAGCATGAATTCCATAGCCACAGCGTAATCTGGATCGTTGTAACAATCCAGGGCGTGCTGATAAGTAGGAAATTCCAGAATTAGATTTCTCGGCCTGTCTTCCCCTTCCACCGTCTGGTGTTGTCCCATGCTGGCTAGTATCTTTCCCTGATAGCGTTTGGCAATATCAGGAAACAGTTTTTTATATTCTTCCATCGCATCCTGATCTCGAATTGCGCTGGCCCGAACTATCCAGTAACCTGCCATAATGACCTCGATAAAATTTGGATTGATAAAAGTTTCTTAAGACAAGTTTCCCATAATTGTCGCTTAATAAAAAGGCAAGTATTATTCGATAAGGCGATTCTAAAATAAATCATCATGGCAAAAGACAAAGAAATTCCGGAAGTTTTACATACCGCGCTCAATCTCGATGGGTCGAGTGAGTCTATAAAGGACTTCTATGCTGACTGGGCTGAGACCTATGACACGGACACAGATGGACTCGGCTATACGGCTGTGAGTCATGTCATCGAAATCCTAAGCAATTGCCCAACAGCGGAAGCACTGAAAGTTGATCCTGCCAATCCTGAAATTAAAATAATGGATGCGGGCTGCGGAACTGGCAAATTGGCGCGGGCGCTCAAGCACGAAGGCTATAACAACATCGATGGTTTTGATCTATCAGAGGACATGGTTCAAATCGCTGAATCCCTGGGTATTTACAATCAATTGCACGGCAATATAGACATTAACGCCCCGCTCAACCCAGAATGGATTGACAGCTACGACTGCACGGTATCCATCGGCGTATTCACACCGGGCCACGTTCCGCCCCAGGCGTTGGAACAGCTGCAAAAAATGACTCGCCCGGGTGGGTTAATTATTGTCAGCACCCGCATCGAATACTATGAATGCGAGCACTATCAACTATTCAACGACAAACTGGAATCGGAAAACAAAGTTCAACTGCTCCAGGTTCAAAATGACGCCACCTATACCCATGACGAGAACGCCCACTACTGGGTGTATGCTTGTCTGGATTAGCATTTACAGCCTAATCAACTAATTCTTATGGGTCCTCAAAACAGTAGTCAGCCTGACAATGTCAGGCTCGCAATTTTTTCTATTCTACTTGCGGTTTTTGCACTTTCATTTGGGGATGCCATCATCAAACTTCTCAGCGTGTCGTTTCCGCTGTGGCAAATCTATGTGATCCGATCCGCGATCGCAGTACCCATATTGATTGGGATTATTAAACTGCGCGAGCCTCAGCTTTCACTAATGCCGAAGTTTCCAGGCTGGACATCAATCAGAAGCCTGTTGTTGGCATGTATGTGGGTGGCATACTACACAGCACTGCCCCACATCGATTTATCTGTAGCTGCGGCGGTGTACTACACCATCCCATTGTTCATTACCTTATTTTCTGCGATGTTCACGGGAGATAAGGTAGGATTAAAATCATGGGCGGCAATCATAATTGGATTTACCGGGGTGCTAATCATAGTCCGACCGGACACAGATGGTTTTAATGGCTATGTTCTTTTGCCCCTGATCGCGGCGATACTTTATTCACTGGCGATGATACTGACACGTACAAAATGTTTACACGAAAATCCAAAAATTCTTTCGTTAACTCTGAACTTCACTTTCATTGCAATGGGCGCAGTAGCAACAATCGTGCTTTCAATCTGGTCACCTGAAGATTCAATCAAAACTTTAAATCCGTTTTTGCTGGGAGACTGGACCCACCTGGACGCCAAAAAATGGCTGGCCATGAGTGTACTCGGAATTGTAATAATCCTGGGTAGTCTATTTTCAGCAATCGCATACCAAAATGCACCTTCTTCCATAGTGGCGTCATTTGATTATTCTTATCTGGCATTTAGCGCACTTTGGGGTATAACTATTTTTGCGGAAGTTCCCGATGGCTTAACCATTCTCGGTATGATTCTGATCGCTAGTGCCGGATTAATTGCAGTTAGAAAATAGACCATGTCAAAAACTATTGTAATTCTTAGTCACAAACGCTCCAAAGCCTATGGGCTGAAAAAATATGCCATTTCCGACATCATTAACAGATGGAGAAATGATGGCCACAATGTGATTGAGCTATATGGTATTGATAAATTTGCACCTGCTGATTTATGTGTTATGCATGTGGATCTATCCGTTGTTCCTGATGAATATCTGGGGTTCGCAAATCAGTACCCGGTAGTCATAAACCAAAAAATTTCTGACATACGCAAGAGTCAATTTAGCAGGCAGCAGGTTTCTCCAGATGACAATTATCAAGGTGAGGTTATAGTTAAAACCGATTTGAATTTTGGTGGTTGGCCAGAAAAATTGATTACAAAAAACTTTATTTCCATTCAATGGCTAAAAGCCATGCGCTTTTTAGGTAACCCCAGTAATTATTTCCTGTCTCAAACTGATTACAAAATTTTTAATAATCTCAAGGACATGCCAGAAAAATATTTCTTAGACCCTACGCTTGTCGTCGAAAAATTCTTGCCTGAATGTTTACTCGAACCTATGGGTGACGTATATTGCCTTAACTACTACAAATTCTTTGGATCATATAACCTGGGTCAGAAACTTTATTCATATAATAAAATTGTCACTGGAGCTTCTGCTTTCAAAAGAGAAGTTACCGACCCTCATCCAGATGTTATAGATATCAGGTACAAGCTTGGGATGGATTACGGCAAACTCGACTACACAATAGTCAACGGAGAAGTAATTTTATTAGACGTCAGCAAAACTGTGGGGGCTGTTCGGGGTGCTTCGCATCCGTCAAATTTGGACTTTGCAAAGCTCGCAGCAGACAGGCTCCATGAATTCTGCGATTAGTCGACTCTTTACGCATATCAACAACCAGGCAGTTGAAAACATGAAAATATTGACTGGCATATTGGTAATCAACCCGCACTAGTCATTTCACTCGCGCATTAACTTGTTTTTACAATCGTAAGGTGGCGTTTTCAAAATTCTTGCTGGGACATTTTTTCCTAAAATTTCAACCTTTAGTTCAGCGTCATCGGGTTGCTTACTGAAATAGGCTAGTGCCAGCGGTTTCTGAACTCGGTGGCCGTATGCGCCCGAGGTGACAATTCCAACGGGCTGACCATTATTTAAAACCGTATGGGCGTAAAACGGATCTTCTCCTGTGTCCGCAATTTCCAGCAAATGCATATGCCAGTGATCTGGTGATTGGTGGCGCTGAAGCATACTGGCTTTGCCGATGAAATCTCGATCCGTTGTCTTTACAAACATCCCACTCCCCGCCTCCAATGGTGTGCGCTCTGTCGTATATTCCGTACCCCAGGCTCGATAGCCTTTTTCCAGACGCATGGCGTTCATGGCGAAAGCACCATATAAACCCATCTGATATTTTTCTCCCGCCTGCCACAGTTGATCGAACAAATTTGCCTGATGCTCAACACTATGGTGTAGCTCCCACCCGGGCTCGCCGATATAGGAAACCCGCATGGCTACTACTTCAATGCCGGCAACAATAATTTTCTGGGCGCTTAGCCAGGGAAATCCGGATGGAGAAAATTCTGTGGCGCTTAACTCGCTTAACACTTTGCAAGCGTTGGGTCCCATCACACCAAGCACGCCCAATTTCTCGGTGACATTCTCAATTTCGACCCCGGAAAATGCTGAAGCGCGGTTACGAAGCAGATCTTCGTCATGGCGCTCAGCGGCGGCGGCGCAAACCAGATAATAATGATTGTCCCCCACCCTGGTAACAGAAAATTCTGAAGCAACGCCGCCACCAGGTGTGAGCACGTGATTGAGATTAATTTCTCCATCAACCTCCGGCGCTCTATTGGCACCGAGGGAATCCATAAACTGGTTCGCCTGGGGACCGGTAATATTAAATTTACTAAACACGCTTACATCAGCAATCGCCACGTTCTCACTAACACAACGACATTCTTCGGCAACTGCTTCAAACCAGTTACAGCGCTGAAAGCTCAATTCAGATTCGGTTTCATATGCATCGTTACCGTTTCGTGCAAACCAGTTTGGTCGCTCCCAGCCGTAGGCGGACCCAAAAACCGCACCCAACGCCTTTAATCTGTCATAGATTGGCGTAACCCGTTTTTTCCGACCAGCCGGGCGTTCTTCGTAGGGGTAATGAATTCCAAACTGGGCGGCGAAACATTCTACTGCCTTGTCGACTCGATAGTCCCGATCGGCGTAACCGCCAAAGCGTCGAGAATCAATAGCCAGGGCATCTGCCGGTGGTTCGCCGCCAATAATCCACTGGGCCAGAAACTGACCGGACCCTCCCCCTTCCATTACCCCCATACTCGAACCGGTTAATACCCAGGCGTTAGGCAGATTGAATGCTGGCCCAATCATGGGATTGGCGTCCGGAGTAAATGTAATGGGACCGTTGACAATACTCTTAATTCCGCCTTCGGCAACCGCAGGGACCCGAGCCATACAATCCCCAGCAATATCTTCGATGCGTTCCAGTTCAGGGGGCAACAACTCCATTCCAAATTCCGGCGGAACACCGTCGATGGACCAGGGAGTTCCATTCTTCTCATAAGGCCCCAAAATCACACCATCCCTCTCCTGGCGAAGGTACCAACTTTCATCCGGGTCGCGGATAAATGGCATTTCATTTTCAATTTTAGCAAATGCCTCAATTCGATCAAAGACCATGTATTGATGCAGCATCGGCACCACGGGCAGATCCACTCCCATCATGGTGCCAATTTCGCGACACCAGGTTCCTGCTGCGTTAACAATATGTTCAGCCCGAATATCACCGTTCTTCGTATGAACCAGCCACTCGCCACCCACGCGTTCGATGCCTTCAACGGGATTATTTCGATTGATCTCTGCACCACGGTCCCGCGCACCTTTTGCCATGGCGTGGGTGGCCTGGCTGGGATCCACATAGCCATCATAGGGCTCATGAATCGCGCCAAGCAGTCCCTCGGTATTGACCAGTGGATAAATTGCTTTCAGTTCTTCAGGGTTTAAAATATTAAAATCGTGACCGGCAAATTTCCCCAGCCCCTGGACGTGGCGAAATTCATCCATGCGGTCCGCTTTAGTGGTCACTCTCAATGCCCCAGTGGAATGGAAACTCACCGCCTGGCCGGTTTCAGCTTCGAGTATGCCGCTGTACAATTTTACGCTGTGGGCGCGTAAATTCATTACTGTGATGTTATGGGCATAGTGGGTGCAAAGCCCCGCCGCATGCCAGGTCGAGCCGGCAGTTAATTCATTTTTTTCTACCAGGACAACATCGGTCCAGCCAAATTTGGTCAAGTGATAAATCAGCGAGCAGCCCATGATGCCACCACCGATGACTACGACCTGGGCATGGGATTTCATTTGTTATCCCCGCATCCGCTGACCTTGGGGATCGTAAGGTGGTTTCCCTAGGGCGATCAAATTATGCATCTCACCCTGGACCTGTACGGTAAACTTTGTGCCTGCAATATTGTCGCCAACCAATGTCGTGTCAACATAACCAAAACACAGCGGTTTATCAGTACGCATGGCCATTCCCCCTGAAGTGGTTCTGCCAACCCATTTATCGTTGAGGAATAATGGCTCATCGTGAAGCAATAACGGTCGTGAATCAATAGCCTCGAACAACACCAGTTTTTGGGTAATTCCGGCATCAACCAGTTTGGTTAACCCACCGAGCCCCAAAAATCCTCCAGGCTTGTTTCGCTTAACCGCAAATCCGAGGCCAGCCTGGTAGGGATTTTCCTCCGGGCCAATATCATGACCCCAGTGCAGATAACCTTTTTCAAGACGACAACATTCCATGGTCAGAAATCCGGCCATGCCCATGTCGAGTTTTTGTGCTTCTTCTACAACCGTTTCAAATATCTGTATTGCACACTCATTTGGGATTAATAATTCCCAGCCCTGCTCACCGACAAAACTTAAGCGCGATCCACGAACTTCCTTTTCGTCAATACTTAACAACTTTGTTCGACCAAATGGGAATTGGTCAACATCAAATTGATCATCACAAATCTTTTCCATCAGGGATTTAGAATTTGGTCCCATAACACCAAGCACAGAAAAGTTGTCGGTTATGTCGGATATGGAAACATCAAAACTTCTGCTGTTTCGATCAATCCAGGCAATATCTTTTGCCCGGGTTGCTGATGCTGTTATCAATAAGTATTGATCCTGTGACAGTCGCGACACGGTTATTTCGCCTTCAATCCCACCGGCGTCATTCAACATCAGGGTATACACCACCTTCCCCACTTCGACGTCAATGTTATTGGTGCATAGCCATTGCATCGCCGCCGTAGCATCGCCGCCTTCCACCATAATTTTTGTGAATGGTGACAATTCAAATAACGCCCCAGATTTCTCCAGCATCTTGGATTCCCGCATGGCTACCGGCCACCAGTTCTGGTCGCTATAACTGTATTCCAGTTGTTTTGGTTCATCATCTTGAGCAAACCACAAAGGTCGCTCCCAGCCAGCCAGCCCACCAAATACCGCACCCAGTTCAGCCATCTTGTCATGCCAGACAGACTGGGTTCGATTTCGCCCGGTTTTATATTGCTTGTTGGGCCAGTGCATATCGAATTGATTGGAAACCGCTTCGGGAATTCGAGTGTGGAGAAAATCGATGTCATTATCTTTGGGCTGGAATCGGGCAATATCTACCTCCCACAAATCGATGGGCGATCTACCCTGGACAACCCAGTCTGCCATCGCTTTGCCTACGCCAGGCGACGACATAATACCCAGAGAATTAAATCCGGCGGCGACATAGAAATTTTCGACCTCGGATGAAATCCCCATTAACTGTT